>JBMTXT010000019.1:0-22376 GCA_049453775.1 Gemmatimonadaceae bacterium
CGACGCCTGATACTCACTGGCCGGAAGATCGGTCACGACCGCCCCGTCGTCGTCGAGGAAGGTCACGGTGAAGGCGGTCGCGACCCCCGACGGGATGGTCAGGGTGCCGGTGACGGTCCCCGTCTCCCCCACAGTCACCGCGGTGCCGTCGGCGAGCGTGATCCGCATGGCATGGACCTCCTCGGCATGACCATGATCATCAGGACCGGTGCTGTCCTTGCAAGCCCCGAGGCCGAGCGTGAGGGTGGCGATGGCGACAAGGGGACGGAGACGACGAGTAATGATGCGGTGTGACATGGATGACTCTCCAAAATGAAGTGAAGGATGATTTAGAATTGCACGCGATACAGGAGCAGGACATTGCGTCCCGCATCCGGGATGATGAGCTTGGTCCGGGAGAGGTGATCACGGATCTCCGCATCGAGGAGATTGTCGATCCGCAGGGTGATCCCATGGAGACGCCCCCCCACGAGGAAGCGGCGCCCGAGGAAGAGATCGACGGTGGCGTAGCCCGCCGTCGGGGTCTCGAAATCCCCGAGACGGTCCTGCTGGGCCGCAGCCCGCACGCCGCCCCCTGCCGACCACCGCGCGGTCTCATGCCGGAGCCCGACACGTCCCTGGAGCGGTGGGATGAGCGGGAGATCGCCTGACGCCACGCGATCTGGTTCCCCGTTGAGCCCTGGGATCGTGTCGCGATTCCCAGTGATCGTCCCACGGACGACCGACAGGGTGCCCTCGAGCACGACATGCTCTCGGAGCGTCCATTCGAACTCGCCCTCGGCGCCCGCCAGCCTCGCGTCCTCGTTGACGAACTGGAACTTCCAGCGTTCCCCCTGTCGCCCGAGCTCGCCCGTGTTGCGGGGAAAGACGTAGCCCGCCATCTGGTTCACATAGACGGCGGCCTCGGCGCGGAGGCGGTCCCGTTCGACGCGAGCGAAGAGCTCGGCACCAAGGCCCGTCTCCTGCCGCAGTCGCGGATTGCCGACGTCGTAGGAGTAGGCCGCGAGATGCGGTCCATCGGAGTAGAGCTCATTGAAGTCCGGGGTGCGATACGCCCGACTGATGCTCGTCCCGAGCCGGACGCCGTTCTCGAACCGGTAGAGCGCCCCGAACGACGCCGAGAGGGCCCCGAAGTCACGGGCGACGGTCGGGACCTCCGTCCCACTCACGACGACGGTACTGCGCTCCAGGGGGGTGAATCGCGCGTGATCGTAGCGTGCCCCGGCCTGGATCCGCAGCGGCCCCGTCCCCCACTCCTCGATCGCGAAGAGGGCGAGCGACCAATCCGCCGTCGATGGGGTGCGCAACGCCCCGGCCGTGGTGATATCCCGATACTGCGCCCGCACCCCCAGCGCCCCCGAACTCATGACGCCGATCGGCCGGTGCCGGGCGACGACCTCCCCGACGGTCATCCGCTGCTGGAAGCGCGTCGCGACCTCCCCATCCCCTTCGATCTCATCATGCAGATAGTCGGAGAAGGTGACCGTCGCCCGCACGCTCTCGACGCGGATGTCCGTCGGATGCCAGTCGGCCTCGGCGCGTACGGTATGCCGCCGCATCGCGATATCGACCCCACCCTCGTGGGCGCCCACGAACCCGCCAGGGAGTCCGTACTCGTTCCCGAGGAAGCGATAGGCGACGCCGGCGTAGCCCCAGTCTCGGACCACCGAGGCGCCCACGCTCCCACTCGCGAGCCTCGACTGCGTGTTGCCGAGCGTCCCGACGGGTGTGCGGAGATCGCCGGTGTTTCGGAGCGACCCCTCGCCCCGCACGGTGAGGCCCGCCAGGGGGGTCTCCGCCCAGCCGCCCAGCGTCGTCCCACCGTTCGCGGAACTCCCCTGCGCACTGAGCGTCCCGTGCGCATGCTCCACGGCGGTGGTCGGGACCTCATGACGGATCAGATTGACCACGCCCCCCAACGCGCTCGAGCCATAGAGCAACGACATCGGCCCACGCACCACCTCGATCCGCTGCGCGGTGAGGGGATCGATCGCCACCGCATGGTCCATCGAGGTCGACGAGAGATCCCCGGGCCGCTGCCCATCCTCGAGGATCACCACGCGATCCCCGCCCATCCCGCGGATCACCGGTCGCCCGGTGGCCGGCCCCATCTGCGCCATCGCGACGCCGGGGGTGCCGGCGATGGTCGCCCCCAGCGTCCCATCGAGGCGCCGATCGAGGCGCGCCTCGCTGAGGACACTCGTCGCGGTGATCGCATCACTCGATCCGCGCTCGGAGATCTGCCCGGTGATGACGGTCGCCGCCACCTGCATCGGTTGCTCCCGCAGCGTGATCGCGAGGCGGACCGGCTGCTCCGCGACGACGAGCGGGAGGTCCACCGCACGATACCCGATGCGTTGGACCACCAACCGATAGCGGCCGGGCGGGACCGCGCCGATGAGGAACGAGCCGTCCTCATGGGTGCGCCCCTCGCGATGTAACTCCACGAGGCGCACCACCGCGCCGGGCAACGGCGCACCGGTGACCGAATCCCGGACGGTGCCGGTGACGGCCACGGTGCGCGTGCCCTGCGCCGGCACGAGGTCGGGCATGAGACACCACGCAGCCACGAGGACTGCCCGAAACGCCCACATACGGCGTTCTCCTGATCTGATGAGGGATGGACGAGGGGCCGCCTGATCGGCGGCCTGCGGGGGTCAGGATGCGCGAGGGACGCGCATCGACGCACTCACGCCAGCGGCGGGCCTCGGCTGAGCGGGAGGGCGCGCACCGCGCCCACCGGCGGAGCGTCGTCCCACGCCCGAGGACGCGAGACCACCACCTGCCACCGCTCCTCCCCTTCCACCGGGGCGATCGCACCGACGCTCGGGACCCCGGCGACCGCGGCGAGATGACACCCCACCTCGGAGTGCGCCGGTGGACAGTGCGTCCCCGCATCGTCCTCCACATGCGCCACCACGGCGGTGCCGTGCCCCGCGAGGGCATCGGCGATCGGCATCACCACCCCACCGGCCGTCTGGCTCACGAGCCAGACCAGGGCGAGCATCCGCCCGACCCGCGACCGGAGGCGGCGGGTCAGATCCACGGGCGGGTGCGGTTCGGTGAATCGCATCGAGTGAAAAGGTCTAATGGAGGATGTCGCCGCTCGCTAGGGGGATTCGGGCGCCGAGACCGACGGGGACGGCTAGATTGGACGTACTTATGAAACGCAAGGACGCGCTCGACTACCACGCGAAGGGCCGCCCCGGGAAGATCGCGGTCGTTCCCACCAAACCGCTGGCCAATCAGCGCGACCTCGCGCTGGCCTACTCCCCTGGGGTCGCCGAGCCCTGCCTCGAGATCCAGGCGAACCCCGACGATGCCTATCGATACACCGCCAAGGGGAACTTGGTTGCGGTCGTCACCAATGGGACCGCGGTCCTTGGCCTCGGCAACATCGGCGCCCTGGCCGGCAAGCCCGTCATGGAAGGCAAGGGGAATCTCTTCAAGCAGTTCGCCGACCTCGACGTCTTCGACCTCGAGGTGGGGTCCGAGGATCCCCAGGATGTGATCCGCTTCTGCCAGCTCCTCGAGCCCACCGTCGGTGGGATCAATCTCGAGGATATCAAAGCCCCCGATTGCTTCATCATCGAGGAGACGCTGCGGCAGACGATGAAGATCCCCGTCTTCCATGACGATCAGCATGGGACGGCGATCATCTCGGGGGCCGCGCTCCTGAACGCCCTCGAGGTCGTCGGCAAGGCGATCGACAAGGTGCGCATCGTCTTTTCCGGTGCCGGTGCCGCGGCGATCTCCACGGCGGAGCACTACGTGCGGCTCGGCGTGCGACGCGAGCACATCACCATGTGTGACCGGCTCGGGGTGATCTACACCGATCGCGTCGAGGACATGGACCCGTACAAGGCGCGCTTCGCCTCGGGCACGGCAGCGCGCACCATCGCCGAGGCGCTCGACGGCGCCGATGTCTTCGTCGGGCTCTCGGTGGCGGGCGCCGTCACCGGGGCGATGGTCGCCAAGATGGCGCCACAGCCGATCATCTTCGCCCTCGCGAACCCGGTCCCGGAGATCCTCCCGCACGAGGTCCGCGCCGTCCGTGACGACGCCATCATCGCCACCGGCCGCTCCGACTATCCCAATCAGGTCAACAACGTCCTCGGCTTCCCCTTCATCTTCCGCGGGGCGCTCGATGCGCGCGCGACGGAGATCAACGAGGAGATGAAGATGGCGGCCACGCGAGCGCTTGCTGCGTTGGCCAAGGAGGATGTCCCGGAGAGCCTCGCCGCGCTCTACGGGCTCCGGCATGTGACGTTCGGACCGACCTACCTGATCCCCTTCCCCTTCGACCCGCGGGCGCTGCTCCGGGTGGCCCCCGCCGTCGCCTGGGCCGCCGTCGCGAGTGGCGTCGCGCGCGAGATGATCGATCTCGACGACTACCGCAATCAGCTCGAGGCACGCCTCGGTCGCGCGCGCGGGATCATGCGCGGGATCATGGCGCGCGCCCAGCAGGACCCGCGTCGCGTCGTCCTCCCCGAGGGCGAGGATCCCAAGGTCCTCCGCGCCGCGCAACAGATCGTCGATGAGGCGATCGCGCACCCCATCCTCCTGGGCCGCACCGAGCGGGTCCGCCTCCTCGCCGAGGAGCTGGGCGTGCGCCTCGACGGCATCACCCTCGTGGAGCCCGGCACCGCGCCGCAGCGGGAGCGCTACGCCCAGCTCCTCTGGGAGCGGCGCCAGCGCAAGGGGCTCTCGCTCGCCGAAGCCCACCAGCGGATCGGCCGTCCGACCACCTTCGGCGCGATGATGGTCGCGAGCGGGGATGCCGATGCGCTCCTCGGCGGCGTCGGGAAGCACTACCCGGAGACGATCCGCCCGGCGCTCGAGGTGATCGGGACGCACCCTGATGTCCGCCTCGCGGCGGGCTTCTATCTCCTCGTCTTCGAGAAGCATGTCGTCTTCTTCGGCGACACCACCGTGAACATCGACCCCACGGCGGAGCAGCTCGCCCTGATCGGGGCGGCGGCCGCCCGACTGGCGCGCGTCTTCGGGATCACCCCACGCATCGCCATGCTCTCCTTCTCGAACTTCGGCTCGGTGAAGCACCCCGAGGCGGAGAAGATGGCGGCGGCGGTCCAGCTCCTCCGCGCACGCGAACCCGAGCTGATCGTGGACGGCGAGATGCAGGCCGACACCGCCTTCAGCGAAGAGGTGCTCGCCGGCCGCTACCCGTTCTCACGCCTGCGTGAGGCGGCCAACGTCCTGATCTTCCCCAACCTCAGCGCTGGCAACATCGCCTACAAGCTCCTCTCCCAGCTCGGGGGCGCGACCGCCATCGGACCGATCCTGGTCGGGATGCAGCACCCTGTACATGTCTTGGACCAAGGGGTCGATATCCAGGAGATCGTGAACATGGCGGCGGTCGCCGTTATCGACGCGCAGGAGCAGGACCGCCGCACACCCTGACCTGCTCTGGGACGGGGGGCATGGTCCTATCATATTTCAGGTTTGCCCCCTTCCCCTCTCCTCCTCCCACCATGACCGCTTCCACCGCCGCGCCGAGTCGCCAGAGCACCACCGGCCTGACCGCGCAGGGACTGACCCCCTCCGGGACCGTCCATTGGAACCTCGAAGCCCCCGACCTCATCCAGGCTGCCATCCGTCGCGGGGAGGGTGAGCTCGCCCACATGGGGCCGTTCGTCGCCGTCACCTCGCCGCACACCGGCCGCTCGCCCAACGATAAGTTCGTCGTGAAGGAGCCCTCGACCGAGGCCGACGTCGATTGGGGGAAGGTGAACCAGCCGATCAGCGAGGCGCACTTCGAGGCGCTCCTCGCCGACGTGAAGGGGTACCTCAACGGGCTCGGCGAGCTCTTCGTCGAGGATCTCTATTGCGGCGCCGACGAGGCGTACCGCCTCTCCTGCCGCTACGTCACGCCGAACGCGTGGCATGCCAACTTTGTCCGGAACATGTTCATCCGGCCGGCGGTCGAGGCGCTCGCGGGCTTCGTCCCGAACTTCAGCATCCTGCATGCCCCGGAGTTCCAGGCCGATCCGGCAAAGCATGGCACGCGCACGGGGACCTTCATCGTCCTCAACCTCGCCAAGCGGATGATCCTCATCGGCGGGACGCGCTACGCCGGTGAGCTCAAGAAGTCGATGTTCACCGTGATGAACTACCTGCTCCCCAAGCAAGGCGTCCTCTCGATGCACTGCTCGGCGAACATCGGACCGGCGGGCGACACCGCGCTCTTCTTCGGGCTCTCCGGCACGGGGAAGACGACGCTCTCCGCCGACCCCGAGCGTGGGCTCATCGGGGATGATGAGCATGGCTGGAGCGCCAATGGCACCTTCAACTTCGAAGGGGGCTGCTACGCGAAGGTCATCAACCTCTCGCGGGAGCAGGAACCCGACATCTTCGCCACCACCGAGATGTTCGGGACGATCCTCGAGAACGTCGTCCTCCACCCGGGGGACAAGCGCGTGGACTTCGCCAGCCAGGCGATCACCGAGAACACCCGCGCGTCGTACCCGCTCCATTACATCCGCAATCACGTCCCGAGCGGGACGGGCGGCCACCCCAAGCACGTCGTCTTCCTGACGGCCGATGCCTTCGGCGTCCTCCCACCGATCGCCAAGCTCACCAAGGCGCAGGCGATGTACTACTTCCTCTCGGGCTATACGGCGAAGCTCGCCGGGACCGAGCGCGGCGTCACCGAGCCGCAGGCGACCTTCTCCGCCTGCTTCGGCGCCGTCTTCCTCGTCTGGCACCCGACCAAGTACGCCGAGATGCTCGGTGAGCTCCTGGATCAGCACGGTGCGCAGGTCTGGCTCGTGAACACGGGGTGGAGCGGCGGGGCATACGGCGTGGGCTCGCGAATGAAACTCTCGTACACGCGCGCGATGGTCCGCGCGGCGCTCGCCGGCACGCTCGACACGGCGCAGGTCACCCCGGACCCGATCTTCGGGCTCCCGATCCCGAACGCGGTCGAGGGGGTCCCCAGCGAGATCCTGCAGCCGCGGAACACCTGGAAGGACGGCGCGGCCTATGACGCGCAGGCCACGAAGCTCGCCAGCATGTTCCAGGAGAACATCAAGAAGTTCGGTGAGGCCGTCTCCCCGGCCATCCGCGCGGCTGGCCCGAAGGGCTGATTGGCCACCCTCCGCGATCCGCTCTGGAACAACATCCGCGTCGAGGGGCCGTATCTCCGGCTCCTCGACGCGGCGCCGTTCCAGCGGTTGCGATATGTGCGGCAGCTCGGATTGGCGCATCTCGTCTATCCCGGCGCGACGCACTCACGCTTCGAACATGCGCTGGGCGCCTTCCACCTGACCCGACTCACCGTGCGCGCCCTCGAGGACGCGGGGGAGCTCACGGAGGTGCCGACCCTCGATCGTCGGTTGGTCGAGGCCGCGGCGCTGCTGCATGACATCGGTCACTACCCGTTCTCCCATGCCCTCGAGGAGATCGGGGTCCCGCATCACGAGGAGGTCGCCGCGGCGCTCCTCTGTGAGGGGCCGGTGGGGGCGATCCTCCGCGAGGACCTCGCCCCCGATGCCCCCGAGCGGATCCTCGCGTTGGTGCGCGGGACGAGCGAGGCGCCCCTCCAAGGACTGATCTCCGGCTCGATCGATCTCGACAAGACCGATTACCTCAAACGGGATGCCATGATGTGCGGCGTCGCCTACGGAGAGATCGACGTGGAGCGTCTCCGCCACGCCCTCTGCATCGTGCGGGCTCCCGACACGGGCGCGCTCGCCGTCGGGATCCGCGAGAAGGGGCTCTCCGCCCTCGAGTCGCTCCTCTTCGCCAAGTACCAGATGTACCGCAACGTGTATTGGCAACACGCGGTCCGGAGCGCGACGGCGATGTACAAGCGGCTCGTCGAGGATGCGCTCCACGCCGGTCGACTCCGCGCCGACGCCCTCGTCGGCTTCACGGACGAGGGGCTCCTCGACGCCCTCGCGATCGGGGGGAGCGCCCCGCTCCTCACGGCGATCCGGGAGCGACGGCTCTACAAGCGCGCCTGCGAGGCGCCGGCCGCCGAGCTCGCGGGGATCGACCTCGAATGGATCGCCGAGGACCGCGCGCGCACCCGTGCCGCGGAGGACGCCCTCGCCCGATCCCATGGGCTCCAGCCAGGGGAGCTCCTGATCGACTACCCGCGCAAGGAGCGGATGCTGGGACTCGACCTCCCCCTCGTCACACGGGACGGGGCGGTCCGACGGCTCACCGATTCGGGGATCGCGGGAGCGATCAATCTCCCCATCCTCGCAGAACAACTCTATCAGTCGGCGCGCTGGTTACGCGTCTTCACGGTGACCCGGCGCGAGCTCGCGCGCGACACCGTCCTCGCCGCCCTCGCGGCGGCGTAGCGGTCAGTCGATCCCGTGCGCGGGATCGCGCATCGGCCGCGCACGGCCATGCGCCTCGGCGAGGAGTCGGCCGATCCCACGATAGAACTGCGCATCGGTCGCCTTCCCCTCGCCATCGAGCTGCATCGCGCAGCGCTCGATCGCGTAGAGGACATTCCCCAGGTAGAGCTCGGCGATCTCGCCGACGGTCTCGGGCGTCTCAGCCATGGGGGCCCTCGTCGACCGCGACGACCTCGATCACGATCGCGGTGATGTTGTCGAGCCCCCCGAGGCCGTTCGCCTCATCGATCAGCGCATCGACCTTCCGGCCGGGGCCCACCTGCGCGACGAGGAGGCGCGCGATCTGCCCGTCATCGAGCATCCCGGTCAGGCCATCCGAGGCCACGAGGAAGAGATCGCCCGGGCGGACGGGGCCGGTGAAGACATCGACCTCCACCTCGTCCGTCGAGCCCACGCAGCGGGTGATCACGTTGCTATACGGATGATGGCGGGCCTGCTCCGGGGTGAGGATCCCCGCGTCCACCTGCTCCTGCACGTAGGAGTGATCCTTGGTGAGCTGGGTGAGCGCCCCGTCCCGCAGGAGGTAGATGCGGGAATCCCCGATCTGCCCGATGAGGAACCCCTGCGAGGAGACGACCAACGCCGAGGCCGTCGTCCCCATCCCCTGCTTGTCCCGCTCGGCGAGCATCCGGCGATAGATCTCGCGATTCGCCTCCTGGAGGCTCCCGGTGAGGACGGGCACAGCGTCAGCATCGTGGACCGAGCCCACCGCGAGGAGGCGCTGGCCCACGATCTGGACCGCCATCTCACTCGCGACCTCGCCGGCGGCATGGCCCCCCATCCCGTCCGCGACGATGAAGATGCCGCGGCGCGCGTCCGCCTCGACGAAGAAGTTGTCCTCATTCCCCGAGCGCACCCGCCCGACATCGGTCCGTGCCCCGACGCGCAGCTCCATCCGGTCAGCGCCCGCTACGCAGCATCGCGGCGACGAGGTAACCGGCCACGCCGGACCCCACCACCACGACGATGACGAAGAGCCAGCCGAGGAGCGATCGGAGGGCGGAGGACCGCACGGGCGCCGGTGCCGCGGCAGGGGCCGCAGCAGGGGCGATGGCGGGCGCAGGGACCGACGTCGCCGCCGGTGCACCGTCCGGCGCAACGTCTGGCGCGGCCTCGATCCGAAAGGTCATCCCCCCGAACGCGACCTGGTCGCCCAGCTGGGCGAGCCGCTGCCCGATCACCGGGGCCTCGTTGACCGTGAGGGGCGCCCGACCGGCGTCAGTGATGACGAACCCCTCGTCAGTGGGGTCGACGAAGGCCACCGGGCCATCGGCTCCACGGAGCGCGATCTCGGCGCTCAACCCGCCCGCTCGGACCCCGGCATCGGTCACGGGGATCCGGCGCCCCGACTCGATCTCGACCAGCTGTGCGCGGACGGGACGGGTCATCGGGGGGCGATCACGGGGGGCAGCATGCAGGGGAAGCTACGGACTCCGGCGGGGGAGCGGCAAGCGTCAGCGCACCGTGCCCGCGGCCGTATCCGCGGCCAATCCCGCAGCCGTGGCGACGGGCCCGTAGGACTCAGGGCCAAGTTGCAGTCGATAGAGGCGGGCATAGAGACCATCCGCCTCGAGGAGGGCCCGATGCGTCCCCCGCTCACGGACCTCGCCATGATGCAGGACGACGATCTCCGAGGCCCCGACGATCGTGCTGAGCCGGTGGGCGATCGCGATCGTGGTGCGCCCCTGCATGAGCGTCGCGACCCCGCGCTGGATCGCCGCCTCGATCTCGCTGTCGACGGCACTCGTCGCCTCGTCCAAGAGGAGGAGTGCCGGGTCGGCGGCGATGGCGCGGGCGAAGGAGAGGAGCTGGCGCTCCCCCACGCTGAGGCTCGCCCCGCGCTCGCCGAGGCGATGGCCATAGCCGTCGGGGAGCCGCGCGATGACCCGGTCCGCCCCCACCCGCGCCGCCGCGGCACGGACGGCCGCATCGCTGATGGGGTTCCCCAACCGGATGTTCGCGGCGATGTCGCCGGCGAAGAGGAAGATGTCCTGCTGCACATACCCGACGAGACGACGGAGCTCTTGGACGGGGATCTCCCGCAGGTCACGTCCGTCGACCAGGATGCGCCCCCGCTGCGGGTCGTAGAAGCGCAGGAGGAGACTCACGATCGTGCTCTTCCCCGCCCCGGTGTGTCCGACCAGTGCGAGGGTCTCCCCCGGCCGCACGGTGAACGAGACCCCCTTCAGCACCCAGGTCGTCGGTGCCGGGACATCCTCATACGAGAACCAGACCTCTTCGAAGGTCACGGTGACCCCCCCGGTGCGCCCCGGCATCGCCACGGGACGGGCGACGTCCTCCGTCCCCGGCGCCACCGGGGTATCGAGGAGGCGGAAGATCCGCTCCGCACTCGCCATCGCCTGCTGCAGGGTGTTGTACTTGTCCGAGAGGTCCTGCAACGGCTGATAGAAGCGGCGGGCCAGCTGCAAGAAGGCCGCGACCGTCCCGACCGTGAGAAGGCCATCCTCCACCCGCGACGCCGCCGAGACGATCAGCGCCGCGAGCGCCACGGTCGTGAGGATCTCGATCGCCGGGAAGTAGAGCGCATAGACCGTGATCGACTTCAGGTGCGCGGCGAGATGCGCCTGATCGAGCGCCGCGAAGCGCGCCACCTCGTCACGTTCGCGCCCGAAGAGCTGCACGACTCGCATCCCCGTCACTCGCTCCTGCAGGAAGGCGTTGATCGCCGCCAGGTGCGTGCGGATGTCGCGATACGCCGCGCGGACCCGGACGCGGAAGACCTTCGAGACCCAGAGGAGGGCCGGGACCACCAGGTAGGCCGCGAGCGCGAGCCGCCAATCCACGAGCACCATCATCACGGTGATCGCGGCCAGGGTGAAGAGATCCCCGAGCGCGGCCACCACCCCGGAGGCGAAGAGTTCGTTGAGTGATTCCACATCGGAGGTGACCCGCGTGACGAGGCGTCCCACCGGGTTCCGGTCGAAGAAGGGGATCGGGAGCCGCTGCACGCACGCGAAGAGCTCGCGCCGGAGGTCGTGCATCACCCGCTGCCCAAGGATCCCGGTGAGCAGCGTCTCGAGGTACCCACCGCTGACCTGGAGCAGGAGCGCTCCGACGAGGAGGAACGCCGCGCGTCGGATCCCCGCCGCATCGCCGGCCGGGATCGCGACGTCGATCACGTGCCGCGTGAGGAGCGGGGGGGCGAGCTGCAGGACCCCCGCAATCATCAGGACGGTGAGCGCCCCGATCACCAACCCGGCGTAGGGCCGCACATACGCCACCAGTCGCCGGGCGAGCCGCCGGTCGAAGGCGCGGCCGACGACCTCGTCGTCCGGTGCGGTCACGATTCCGCCGGTCGCCGCCCCGTCCGCCTCAGCGCGGGAAGGCGCGCACGTCGAGCCCCGGGACGATCCGGAGCGCGTTCTGATAATAGATCTTCTTCAACACCGCATCAGGGAGCTCGAGCCCGTACATCGACCAGAAGGCGTGGTACTTCTTGTGATAGGGGAAGTACTCGTCACCCGACTCCAACACGCGGAAGTAGGTCTTGTACTCGTCTGGTACCCAGGAATCCTTCCCGAAGAGGATGCGGTCCTGGTACTTGATGAAGAACTCCCGCGCGAACTTCGGCTGGCGCGCGGGCTCGTAGATGACCGCCCCGAACTCGGTCACCATGTTCGGGTAGCGCTCCATGAGCTCCCCGAGCCGGACGAGATCCTGCCCGTACCAGCCGAGGTGCGCATTGATGAACGTCGTCTTCGGATGCTTCCGGAACACATCGTGCTGCTCCGCCATCAACGGCTCGAAGGCGGGGTTCTCCGGGACCGGACGGCGACGCCCCGGGAAGAGCGTCAGCTCGAGCCAGCGCTCATTGCGCGCATCCACCGGTTCGAAGAACATCGCCGGCTCCGCCGTGTGGATCAGGACCGGGATCCCGAGCTCCCCGGCCTTCGCCCAGATCGGGTCGAACTTGGGATCGTTGGTCGGGAACCGGCGCCCCTGCGCGTCGCGCACATCCATCCCGAGGTTCTTGAAGATCTTGAGTCCCTGCGCCCCCCCGACCTTCACATCGCGCTCGAGCTGCGCGGCCGCCTTGGCACTCCAATCGGGGGCATCGATCCCTCGGAAATCGAGGTTCGCGAAGACGACGAAGCGCCCCGCCTGCTTGGTGCGATAGGTCCGGACCTTCTCCGCGAGCGCCTCCCCCGTCCCCCCGCTGAGATCGACCAGGATGCGAAGGTTCAGGGCATCCATCTGGCCCACCAGCGAATCGACCCCCGCCACGGTCCGGCGCGGCTGGTGATTATGGATGTCGATGAAGGGGAACCGGGCGCGGAGGACCTCGCCGCCCGGCACCTTCAGGGTCGACCGCGGGTCATACGCCTCGAACGACATCACCGGCCGGTCGGCCGGGGGACGCTGCTGGGCGACCGCCGGGGCGGCGCAGAGGACGACGAGGCTCGTCGAGGCGACGAGGCGGATGGACGAGGCGAACGACGGCATCACGGACTCCACAGGTGAGGCGGGGGGCACGCTCGCAAGGTCGCATCCCCAGGGTCGGGCGCGCCACCCCTCGTCCGGCACCGACTACCTTTCCCCTCCCATGAAGGACCGGATCATCGTCCGCGGGGCTCGGCTCCACAACCTCAAGAACCTCGACCTCGACTTCCCCCGCCGGGCGATCACCGTCGTCACGGGGCCCTCCGGGTCGGGGAAGTCGTCGCTCGCCTTCGACACCATCTACGCCGAAGGCCAGCGTCGGTATGTGGAGTCGCTCTCGGCCTACGCGCGGCAGTTCCTCGAGCGGATGCCGAAGCCCGACGTCGACCGGATCGAGGGACTCTCCCCCGCCGTCGCGATCGAGCAGAAGAACCCGACCCGCACCTCACGCTCCACCGTCGGGACGGCGACCGAGATCTACGACTATCTGCGACTCCTCTGGGCCCGCGTCGGCCACACCCACTGCCTGACCTGCGATCGGGTGCTCCGCCCCGAATCGGCGGAGCGCGTGGCCGAGCAGCTGCTCACCCTCCCCGCCGGGACGCGGCTCCACATTGCCTTCCCCTTCGCGCGGTCGTCCAAGCTCACCCATGCGCAGATCGTCTCGCATCTGCGCGCGAAGGGCTTCCTGCGGGTCCTCATCGACGACGGGGTCCATCATCTCGACGAGCTGACGACGGCGAAGCCGAACCTCGTGAAGGTGAAGACGCTCGCGGTGGTCACCGATCGGCTCGCCCTCAGTGCGGAGGGACGGACGCGACTCGTGGAGGCGCTCGAGACCGCGTTCGCCGAAGGGGATGGTGATGCCGTGGTGCTGATCGGGGAGGCCGCGGCCAGCGAGGCCGGCCGCTCCGGCGCGACGGTGCGGCGCTTCACCACCGCCTTCCGGTGTCCCGACGATGGCTACGTCGCTCCCGCGCCGACGCCGCAGCTCTTCTCGTTCAACAATCCACGCGGCGCCTGCGGGAGCTGCAATGGCTTCGGCGCC
Organism: Gemmatimonadaceae bacterium; assembly: GCA_049453775.1. Classification (GTDB taxonomy): domain Bacteria; phylum Gemmatimonadota; class Gemmatimonadetes; order Gemmatimonadales; family Gemmatimonadaceae; genus Pseudogemmatithrix. Next base: position 13,840 of record JBMTXT010000019.1, read on the forward strand.
ACCCTCGAGTACGATGCCGCATTGATCGTCCCCTACCCCGAGCGCTCCCTCCGCGAGGGGGCGCTGCATCCCTGGACGATGCCCCGCTACGAGGGGAAGCGACGCGCGCTCGCCGAGTTCGCCAAGAAGGAGGGGATCCCCCTCGACCGGCCCTGGCAGTCGCTCACCGCGGCGCAACAGACGCGGTTGCTGCACGGCAAGGCGAAGGGGTATGTGGGGATCTTCCCCTTCCTCGCCGCGCTCGAACCGAAGAAGTACAAGCAGTACATCCGCGTCTTCCTGCGGCAGTATCAGACGGCGCAGACCTGTCAGGCCTGCAGCGGGACGAAGCTCCAACCCGCGGCCCTCCAGGTCCGCGTCGGAGGGGAGACGATCGCCGCCGTCGCCGCGAAGCCGGTCGGCACGTTGCGCCCCTGGATCGATGCGCTCACCCTCTCGGCGCAGGAGAGCGCGATCGCGGGTCATATCCTGCGCGAGGCGCGGGACCGCATCGCCTTCCTCTGCGATGTGGGGCTCACCTACCTCTCGCTCGACCGGGCGACGCGCACCCTCTCCGGGGGCGAGGCCCAGCGCATCGGGCTCGCCAACTCCCTCGGCGCGCGGCTCGTGGATACGCTCTATGTGCTCGACGAACCGAGCATCGGGCTCCATGCGCGGGACCTCGATCGCCTGCTCGGGCTCCTCGCGCGCCTGCGGGACGGCGGGAACACCGTCCTGATGGTCGAGCACGATCTCGAGGCGATGCGGATGAGCGATTGGATGCTCGAGCTCGGGCCCGGTGCCGGGACGCATGGCGGCGAGCTCGTCTTCAGTGGGCCGACCGCCCGTGCCGCGGAGTCCCCGCTCACCGGACAGTACCTCACGGGGGCGCGCACCATCCCGCGCCCCGAGACCCGCCGTCGCGCGGGACCGCAGTGGCTCACCATCAGCGGCGCACGGGCCCACAATCTGCGCGACGTCACCGCGCGGATCCCCCTCCGCACCCTGACCGTCGTCACCGGCGTCTCGGGGTCGGGGAAGAGCACCCTCGTGCACGACATCCTCTATCGCGCCCTCGAGCATCGGCTCACCGGGGAGCACAGCGCCCGCCAACACCTCGGCGAGACGGTCGGGACGTACGAGCGCCTCGACGGCGCCGAGCTGTTGGATGAGGTCGTGCTGATCGATCAGGAACCGATCGGGCGCTCCCCGCGCTCGAACCCCGTCACCTACGTGAAGGCCTTCGACGAGATCCGAAAGCTCTTCGCCGATCTCCCCCTCGCACGACAGCGTCGCTACACGGCCGGTACCTTCTCGTTCAACGTGGCCGGGGGACGCTGCGACACCTGCGAAGGGGCGGGAGCGCTCGAGGTGGAGATGGTCTTCATGGCCGATGTCTTCGTCCCCTGCGAGAGCTGCGGCGGGACGCGCTACAAGCCCGAGGTGCTCGACGTCACCTATCTCGGCAAGCGGATCACCGACGTCCTCGAGATGACGGTCGATGAGGCGATCCGCTTCTTCCCGCACGAGGAGAAGCTCGGGCAGGCCCTCTGGCAGGTGCAACAGGTCGGCCTCGGCTACCTCCGCCTCGGTCAGCCCGCGACGACCCTCTCCGGCGGGGAGGCCCAGCGGCTCAAGGTCGCGCGCGAACTCGCGCTCGCGGCCAAGCAGCGGGGGCGCAAGCTCTACATCCTCGATGAACCCACGACGGGACTCCACGCCCGCGACATCGAGGTCCTCTGCGATGTGCTCGACCGTCTGGTCGAGGCGGGCCACACCGTGGTGCTGATCGAACACAACCTTGATGTGATCGCCCGCGCCGACTGGCTGATCGACATGGGCCCGGAGGGCGGCGATGCGGGCGGCACCGTGGTCGCGATGGGGACCCCCGAGGAGATCACGCAGGTGGCGGCCTCACACACCGGGCGGTTCCTCGCCCCCCTGCTCCCACGCGGGGCGGCGGTCCCACCCCGGGCCCGAGCCGAGGGGAGCCGCCCCCGAGGGCGCCCCCGAAAGGGTTGAAGCCCCTTTCCACCGCGACTACCTTTCCAGATTCTGGCCGCGTAGCTCAGCTGGTAGAGCAGGTGACTGTTAATCACCGGGTCACAGGTTCGAGTCCTGTCGCGGTCGCTTCTCGTCTGCGGGCCCTCCACGCCAGTCGTGGGGGGCCCGTCGTCGTCGACGGAACGGCGGCTCCCGCCCAGCCGTTCGGCTGGTATGTCACCAGCCCAACCCCTCGCCGAGACCGGCGCCTACGTCATCCTCGGCGCCGCCGGCGGGATCGGCTCCCGCATCGCGCACGCCCTCGCCGCTGATGGCGCCACGCTGGTCCTCGCGGGTCGCACCCTCGAGACGCTCACCCCGCTCGCGACCACGCTCGGGGCCGACGCGCTGGCGGTCGAGGCCTCGGACTTCGCCGCGGTCGAATCGCTCGTCGCCGAGGCGAAGGCCCGCCATGGTCGCGTCGCGGGGATCGTGAACGCGGTGGGATCGATCCTCCTCAAGCCCGCGCATCTCACCTCGGAGGCGGAGCTCGCCGAGACCCTGCGCCTCAATGTGCAGACCGCGTTCGCGGCGGTGCGGGCGGCGGGGCGCGTGATGACCGACGGTGGGAGCGTCCTCCTCTTCTCGAGCGCCGCCGCGGAGACGGGGCTCCCGAACCATGAGGCGATCGCCGCGGCCAAGGGGGCGATCGCCGGGCTCGTGCGGAGTGCGGCCGCCACCTACGCGCCCCGGAAGCTGCGGGTGAACGCGCTGGCCCCGGGGCTGGTCGAGACCCCACTCGCGGCGCGGATCACCGGGAACCCCGCCTCGCTCGCCGCCTCGGTGGCGATGCACCCGGCAGGGCGGATCGGACGAGCGGAGGATCTGGTGGCCCCCGCCCGCTGGCTCCTTGATCCCTCAAGCGATTGGGTGACGGGCCAGGTGATCCCGGTGGACGGAGGGATGTCACGGCTCAAGGCACCCGCGCGGTGACGGGCTCGCGCTGGCTCCGCCTCGCGCTCGCGACCGTCGGCATCCTGGGGGCGGCGGCACGGCCGAGCAGAGCCCAGGTGATCATCCGCGGGACCCTCGTCGACTCCCTCCGCGGTGGCCCGGTGCCCGGCGCCACCATCCAGCTCCTCGGTGCGGCCCAGTCGGCCACGACCGACCGTGCTGGGCGCTTCCAGTTCGATGCCGTGGGCCCCGGCCCCTGGCGCCTCGGCTACTGGGCCCCCTGGCTCGACTCCCTGGGCCTCCCCGCCATCGAACGACGCCTCCCGACGCAGACGTCCGGCACGATCGACGTCGCGCTCGCGACCCCCTCGCTCGCCACCCTACAGCGGACCCGCTGCGGGACCACCCTCCTCGAGGGTCAGGGGGTCCTCCTCGGCGAGATCCGGAGGGCCGATGGCGCCTCGATCGCTCGGGCCGGCGTGAGCGGGCGCTGGGAGGAGACGCGGCTCGGCCGCGGGATGCTCGAGCGATCCCCGATGGCGACCGTCGACTCCACCTCGAGCGATGGGATGTTCTTCCTCTGCGGCGTCCCCGTCGGGAGCGAGATCACCGTGCGCGCCACCGCGGGGGACCAGGGGCGCAGCGGCGAGGTCGTCGTCCGCGTGGGGCGCACGGTGCAGCGCCGCGACCTGACCATCGCCCCCCCGACCCTGACGGCGCGGCTGCGCGGCCGTGTCCTGAATGAGGCGGGGGCGCCGATCGCCCTCGCAGCGATCGTCCCGCTCGGCGATTCCCTCCTCTCCGCTCGCACCGACAGCACCGGGGCCTTCACCCTCGAAGCGTGGCCCCGCCGCTCGTCACAACTCCTGGTCCGCGCGCTCGGGTTCGAGCCCCGCACGCTCGACATCGAACCCACCGAGGCGGTGGTGGACCTCGATACCCTCCAGCTCTCGCGGATCCCACCCCAGCTCGCCGCCGTCCTGATCGAGGGACGGCGGGTGAGCGTCGAGGAGCTCGAGTTCGACGCACGCCGTCGTCTCGGCCTTGGGACGCATCTCGGCGACAAGGAACTCGCCCGCCTCCCGATCATCTCCGTCGACGCGGTGGGGAACATGATCCCCCGGGCCCAAGTCATCGGGAACGCCTTCACGCGGCAGATCGTCTTTCGGCGGGTCACGATGACGGCCGGTACGATGAGCCAATTCTGCAGCCCCCAGTTCTGGATCGATGGCGTGAATGTCCGGAACCTCGAGCCCGACGAGCAGTCGCTCTACATCCGGAGCGCCAAGCGGATCGAGGCCTATGTGGCGAACGTGGCCCCACCGCGCTTCACCGACTTCAACGGGTGCGGGTCGGTGGTGATCTGGACGCGGTGACCCGGGCGCTCGGGCTAGCCCCGACCCCTCGGGAGGCACTAGGCTTCGCTCCATGACGAAGCGACTCGCCCTCCTCGGGACCGCCCTCTCGGCGGCTCTCGTCGTCCGCCCCGATGCCGCCCCGGCGCAGGGTCCCACGCCGATCGATGGCGCCACGGTCTTCAAGACCACCTGCGCCACCTGCCATAGCATCACCCCGCCCTACAAGGCGGCGCCGCCGATGACGCATGTCGTGCGTCACTACACGAACGCGGGATTGAGCGAGGACAGCGTCGTCACCCGCATTGCCGCATGGATCGCCGCGCCCTCGAAGGAGGGCGCCCTGATGCCGGCCCACGCGATCGAGCGATTCGGCCTCATGCCCGCGCAGGACCTCCCGCTCCCGCAGCGCCTCGCGGTCGCACGCTATGTGTTGACGCTCACCGCGCAGACGCCCGAACCCTGACACCGCGATGACCGCGCCTCCCCTCGTCGGCGTCATCATGGGCTCGAAGACCGACTACGAGACCCTGAGCGCCGCCTGCGACCTCCTCACCGAACTCGAGATCCCCTTCGAGGCGAAGGTCGTCTCCGCGCATCGGACCCCTGACGAGATGTTCGCGTACGCGGAAGCGGCGGAAGGGCGCGGCCTCCTCGCGATCATCGCCGGCGCCGGCGGCGCGGCGCATCTCCCGGGGATGGTCGCCTCAAAGACGCTCGTCCCCGTGCTCGGGGTCCCGGTGAACATCACCGCGCTGAACGGAATCGACGCCTTGCTCTCGATCGTGCAGATGCCAGCCGGGGTCCCGGTCGGGACCCTCGCCATCGGGAAGCCCGGCGCGACCAATGCCGCGGTGCTGGCGGCGCAGATCGTCGGCGCGCATCACCCGGCGGTGCGTGCGCGCCTGCGCGCCTGGCGGGCCGCGCGCGCCGACACCGTCCGCACCCAAACCCTCCCATGACGCCGGCGCCCGTCCCGCCGGGCGCGACTCTCGGCTTCCTCGGCGGTGGTCAGCTCGGCCGGATGACCGCGATGGCGGCACGGACCATGGGCTATGACGTGCGCGTCCTCGACCCCGAGCGCGACTGCCCGGCCCGCCCCGTGGCGTCCCACGTGATCACCGCGCCCTGGGCCGATGCGATCGCCGCCGCCGAGTTGGCGCGCGGCTGCGCCGCCGTGACGCTGGAGATCGAGCAGATCCCGCGCGCCTCGCTCGAGGCGGTCGCGGCGATCGCCCCGCTCCATCCAGGGGTGGAGCCGGTGGTGATCGTGCAGGAGCGCGCGCGACAGAAAGAGTGGTTGCTCGCGAACGGCTTCCCCCTCGGGCCCTTCCGCACGGTGCGCGACGCCGCGAGTGCCGGGGCCGCCGTCGAAGCGCTCGGCCGCGCGATCGTGAAGAGTGCGATGGGGGGCTACGATGGGCGGGGCCAGATCCGCGTGCGCACCGCGGCGGAGGGCGCGGCCGCCTTCGAGACGTTGCGCGCCCCGGTCTGCGTGGTGGAGGCCTTCCTCGACATCGCCACCGAGATCAGTGTGCTCGTCGCGCGCCGGACCGATGGGGAGATGGTCGCCTACCCCACGTCACGCAACTTCCACACCGACGGCGTGCTGACCTGGGCGGTGACCCCGTCGGGCGTGGATCACGCGCTCGAAGCGCAGGCGACCACGCTCGCGCAGGGGATCGCCGAGCGGCTGGGGATCGTCGGGCTCCTGGCGACGGAGATGTTCGTGCTCCGGGATGGGACGCTCCTCGTGAACGAGCTCGCGCCACGCCCCCACAACACCTATCACCACAGCGAGCGCGCCCACCCCACGAGCCAGTTCGAGCAACTCGTCCGGGCGATCACCGGGCTCCCCCTCGGCGCGACAGAGGTCGTGCGCCCGACGGCGATCCACAATCTCCTCGGCGATCTCTGGTCTCCTGAAGCCCCGGATTTCACGACGGCGCTGGCGATTCCCGGGGTTCGCGTGCATCTGTACGGGAAGCATGAGGCGCGCCCCGGACGGAAGATGGGCCACCTCTCGGCGGACGGTGCGACGCCGGAGGAGGCGCTCGAACGCGTCTGCGCGGCGTACCGCACCCTGACCGTCTGACGGGAGGCTCGACCATGGCGACTCCGCGACCGCACTTCCGGGAGCTCACCCACGAGGAGTCCCTCGCGCTCGTGGCGCGTAATCAGGTCGGGCGTCTGGCCTTCACGTATCGGGACCGGATCGACATCGAGCCGATCCATTACACCTACGCCGACGGCTGGCTCTACGGGCGGACCACGCCGGGCGCGAAACTCGAGGTGGTCTCCCGTAACCGGTGGGTGGCGTTCGAGGTCGACGAGATCACGGCCCTCTTCGATTGGCAGTCGGTGGTGGTGAAGGGTGCGATCTATCTCCTGCGGGCCGATGGGAGCGAGGTGGAGCGGGCCCAGTACGCCACGGGGGTCGCGATGGTGCGACAGGTGGTCCCGGAGGCGTTCACCGCGGAGGATCCCCTCCCCGAGCGCGCGATCCTCTTCCGGATCCACATCGACGAGTTGACGGGTCGCGCCGCGACCACCCGATAAGGCGCCGTGCCACTCGTTCCGCTCGTTGGACATGAGGCGACGCAGGCGCGGTTGGCCGCCCTGGCTGATCAGGGGGCGCTCCCCGCGAGCATCCTGCTGCAGGGGCCGCCCGGGATCGGTAAGCAACGCCTCGCCCTCTGGCTCGGGCAACGGCTGCTCTGTGAGGCGCCGAACGGCCCCTGCGGCACCTGTGCGCAGTGCCGTCTCACCACTGAGTTGCAACATCCCGACCTGCGGTGGTTCTTCCCGCGGGAGCGCATCACCGGCGACCCGGACAGCGACGAGGTCGACGAGGCGTATCGGAGCGAGATCCAGGATCGCGTCGCCGCGCATGGCCTGTATGCGCGCCCCGAGGGATCGACCGGGATCTACAAGTACGTCGCCACGCTGATCACGCGTCTGGCGGCTCTCTCTCCCTCGCTCGCGCGCCGGAAGGTCTTCGTCTTCGGCGATGCCGAGCGGATGGTCCCGCAGGAAGCGAACCCGGAGACGGCGAACGCGATCCTCAAGCTCCTCGAGGAGCCGCCGGCCGACACGACCTTCATCCTCACGTCGAGTGAACCCGGGACCCTGCTCCCGACGATCCGCTCGCGCGTGGTGGCCTTCCGTGTCCCCACGCTCCCCGAGGCCGCGGTGCGTCATTTCCTCGACGACCCACACGTGAAGGGCGTGCTTCCCTCGGGCTCGACCGCGGACCTCATCCGACTCGCCGGCGGGGCGCCGGGGGCGCTGATCGGGGCGGTCGATCGCTCGGTGGCGATCGATCGGGCGCGGCAGCTGCTCACTGCGGCGGAGAGCGGGCGCGAGGCGATGCTGCGCGCGGCGCTCTCGAGCTCATCCTCCAAAGCGCGCGGAAGCTTCAGCGACGTCCTCGATGCCCTCACCGTCCTCCTTCACGAGCGGACCCGTGAGGCCTCGCAGCGGGGGGACGAGCGCACCGCACGGCGCGCCGCGCGTGCCATCCCCGAGGTGGAGGCCGCCAAGCGACTCGCGGAGGGCAATGTGAATCCACAGCTGATCACCACGCAGGTGGTCCGCGCGCTCGCCGGTGGCTCGCCCTGACCATCGATCGACCGCTCACCCTCCCGCCTCGCCTCGCATGACGCACGACCCCGACATCTCCCTCTCGCACCTCGCCGCTGATGGCTCCGCGGCGATGGTCGATGTGAGCGGCAAGGCCGCGACGGTCCGCCGCGCACTCGCCGAAGGCCGCATCGTGATGCGCCCCGAGGCCTTCGTCGCGGTGCGTGACGCGCAGATCGCCAAGGGGGACGTGCTCGGGGTCGCGCAGGTCGCCGGGATCATGGCCGCCAAGCGGACCGCCGAGCTGATCCCCCTCTGTCACCCCCTGCTGCTGAGCGATGTACAGGTGCGCTTCGCGCTGGAGGAGGCGACCCACAGTGTGCGTTGCGAGGCCGAAGTCCGTCTGGTGGGGACCACCGGCGTGGAGATGGAGGCGCTCACCGCGGTCTCGGTCGCCCTGCTCACCGTCTATGACATGGCGAAGAGCGCGGATAAGGCGATGCGGATCGAGGGGATCCGGTTGCTGGCGAAGGAGGGAGGGAAAAGCAGATACGAAGCTGAAGGCTCAAGGCTCAAGGCTCAAGGCTCAAGGCTGAAGGCTGAAGGCCCGCAGCGAAAACCATGAAGGCGACGCGAAGGCCATGCTTTCTGCTTTCTGCTTTCTGCTTTCTGCTTTCTGCTTTC
>JBMTXT010000020.1:0-22157 GCA_049453775.1 Gemmatimonadaceae bacterium
ATCTGATGGACATCGCGGCGGCGGCGGTGAAGCAGGGGGCCGGCGAGTCGAGCGAGGCTGACGAGGCGGAGATCCCGGCGAGCCCGCCGGCGCGCGAGCGGCATCCGGCGCGGGAGCGTGAGGCGATGCGACGGGAGCGGCGGGAGAGCGCCACGGGCGCCGCCGCGCCGGCCCGTCGCCCCGCGAAGGGGGGGAAGGGCGCTGGCTATGCGATGGCGAAGCTCTATGTCGGTGGCGGTCGCAAGCTCAAGATCCGTCCGGGCGACATCGTCGGCGCGATCACCAACGAGATGTCCCTCGACGCGAGCACGATCGGCGCGATCCAGATCTGGGATCGCCACAGCATCGTCGAGGTGCCCGAGACGATCGCGGAGGAGGTGATCCGGACCCTCTCGGCGACGACGATCAAGGGGAAAAAGCTCCAGATCCGTCGCGACCGCTCGGTGCGCTAAGGGCTGGTCACGCGCGGCCGGTCATGCGCGCCTCGCTCAGTGCCGCGCGAAGACCGAGGTCGTCCCGTTCGCGGCGAAGGCGATCACCGCGTAGCGATCGTAGTCCCGTGGATCTCCCTGCTCCATGCCGGGTGATCCGATCGGCATCCCCGGCACGGCGAGCCCGCGGATCGCGGGGCGCTGAGCGAGCATCCGCTTGATGTCGGCCGCAGGGACATGTCCTTCGACGAGATAGACGCCGACCACGGCGGTGTGACAGCTCTCGAGGGCGGCGGGCACCCCCATCGTCCGCTTCACGCCGGCGAGGTCCGCGGTATCGACCCCCTTCACGGTCAGACCATTCCGCTTGAGGTGGTCGATCCACGCATTGCAGCATCCGCACGTGGCCCCCTTGTAGACCGTGATCGTCGGGAGGGTGGGTTGCGAATCGGCGAGCGAGGGCGCGAGCGCCGCGAGCGCGCCCGCGGCGAGGGTCTGTCCGAGGAAGGTGCGACGGTCCATGGGAGGGGCTCCGGTCAACGGGCGATGCCCGCGAGGGCGGCGATGAGCAGGAGCGCGAGCTGCGGTCCCTTGTAGGCGTCGGGGGTCTCGGTGTAGGCCTCCTCGGTGCCATGGGCACCGGTGCTCCGTCCCCCGCCATTGATGGTGATGGCAGGGATCCCCATCGCGATCGGGAGGTTGGCATCGGTGCTCGAGGCACTGGTCGCGGGGAGCCAGCCGAGCGCTTCGATGGCGGCCCAAGCGGTCTGTACGATCGGGGCGTCATCGGACTGTCCGCCGGTGGGGCGGATCCCGATCGTGTCGTAGGTGACCGTGATCGTGGCGCGGGAGTTCGGCCACCGCGCGAGCTCCTCCGCGACACCGGCCGCGATGGCGGCCTGGATCTGTGCGTCGACGGTCGCGAGCGCCTCCGGCGATTCGGAGCGCATGTCGATCTCCATCTCCGCGAGCGGGGTGATGGTGTTCACGCTCGTCCCGCCGCGCACGATCCCCACATTGAAGGTCGTGCGCGGTGTGGTCGGGACGCGGAGATCGCCGATCTTCGCGATCGCACGGCCCATGGCGTGCATGGGATTCGCCATGCCGAAGGCGCCGTAGCTGTGCCCGCCCGGCCCCTTGAAGGCGACGGTGTAGCGATGGCTCCCGACCGCGCGCGAGACGATGCGGCCGTCCCCGGCACCATCGACGGAGATGAAGTAGTTCACGTGCCCCGGGAATTCCTTCGTGAGGAGATGCCGGACCCCGCGCAGATTGCCCGGTCCCTCCTCGCCGACATTCCCCACGAGATGGACGGTGCCACGCGGGGTGACGCGCTGCTCCTTGAGCACCCGTGCGAGGGTCAGCACCACGGCGAGACCGCGGCAATCGTCGCCGATGCCGGGCCCCGCGACCCGATTCCCGGTGCGCGTGGTGCGCACATCCGTGCCTTCCGGGAAGACGGTGTCGAGGTGACCCGCGAGGATCACCACCGGCCCCTTCCCATCGCCGATCGTGGCGATGACGTTCCCCTCGGCGTCGATCCGCGCCTCTCGATAGCCGAGGGCGATGAGCCGCCGCCGGAACTCGGCCGCGCGTGCCTGCTCCTTGAACGGCGGTGCGGGGATCTCACAGATGCTGATCTGCTGCTCGAGGGTCCAGGCCTGGAGGGATGGCATCGCCGCCATGGCGCGGACCACCGCAGGGTCGGTGAGCGGGATCGGGAGTGCCTGGGCCGCGACGAGTTGGGCGGAGGCGGTGATCAGGAGGAGTGCGGCGAGCGCGGGATGTGCGCCGAGGCGCCTGTGCGGGCGAGGGGAAGCGTGCATATTCGGAATCTACCCACCCCCCCTGCGATGACCACCCGTCCCTGGCTCAGGCATTACGACACCGGCGTCCCGGCGAGTCTGGCGCCGTACCCCGAGCGGATTCTCCTCGATTATGTCGACGATGCGGTCCGGCTCCGTCCTGAGGCGACCGCCCTGCACTTCAAGGGGACCGATGTCAGTTGGGGGGCATTGGCACGGGAGAGCGATGCCTTCGCCTGCGCCCTGCGCGAGATGGGCGTCGGCGCAGGGGATCGGGTCGCCGTGCTCCTCCCCAACTGTCCGCAGTTCTTCGTCGTGGAGCTCGCGGTGTGGAAGGTCGGGGCGATCCTCACCCCGCTCAACCCGATCTACACCGAGGATGAGCTCGTCGGACCACTCACCACCGCGACGCCGACGGTGATCGTCACTCTGTCGACCTTTTATGATCGGGTGAAAGGGGCGCAGCGCCGCGTACCAGCGGTCCGGCAGGTGGTCGTGACGAGCATCAAGGAATGGCTTCCCCCGCTCCTCCGCGTGGTCTTCAGGCTGGTCCTTGAGAAGCGGGGAGGGCATCGCGCGACGCTCCGTGATGGAGATCAGATGCTCCCGACGCTGCTTGCGCGCCATGCAGGGCAGCGGCCGCCCGCGCACCGCCCGCAGATCGATGACGATGCGATCCTCCTGATGAGTGGTGGGACGACCGGGACACCGAAAGCGGTTCGTGTACATCACCACGCGCTGGTGATCACCGGGCTCCAGTTCCGTGCGTGGCTCGGCGACATCCTCCCGGAATGGGAGGGGAGCTACTGCCTCCCGTTGCCGCTCTTCCACACCTATGGCGCGTGCGGGGTGCAGTCCGCCTGCTTCATCGGTCACAACACGATCGTCCTCGTGCCCAACCCGCGCGACCTGAACGATCTCGTCAAGACGATCGAACGCACCAAGCCGTCGGTCTTCTGCGGCGTGCCCACGCTCTACAACGCCCTGCTCAACCATCCGCGCGTGGCGCGTCGGAAGGCGGATTTCGCCTCCATGAAGGCCTGTGTCTCGGGGGCCGCGCCACTGTTGCAGGAGACGCGGCGCCGCTTCACGGCGATCACCGGGGCGCGCATCGTCGAAGGCTACGCGATGACGGAGTCGAATCTCGCTTCGGTGGTCTGGCCGCTGCATGGCCCTGAGAAGATCGGGTCGGTGGGGATCCCGATCTCCGATTGCGCGGTGAAGATCGTCGATGCCGACGATCCAACGCGCGAGCTCCCGGCCGGTGAGGTCGGGGAGATCCTCCTCACGGGACCCCAGATCATGCGCGGGTACTTCAATCCCCCCGACGAGGTGGACCAGATGCGCCATGCGCACGCGGATGGACGCACCTGGCTCCACACCGCCGACCTCGGCTATCTCGACGCGGACAGCTTCCTCTTCATCGTCGATCGCAAGAAGGATCTGATCAAGATGAATGGGATGCAGGTCTGGCCGCGCGAGATCGAGGAGGTGCTCGCCAGGCACCCCGCCGTGCTCGAAGCCGGGGTCCGTGGCTTTCCCGATGCTGCACGTGGCGAGGTCGCGGTGGGCTTCGTGGTGATACGGCCCGGTCATGAGGTCACGGGGCCCGAGCTCCGCGACTGGTGCAAGGCCCATCTCGCCCCGTTCAAGGTGCCAGCGCGGATCGTCTTCAAGGACGAGCTCCCCAAATCCCTGATTGGGAAGGTGTTGCGGCGCTTCCTCGTCGAGACCCCAGCCTGAGCCGATGATGCGTCTCCTCGTCCTCCTCTGTGGCGCCCTCCTCTGCGTGTCGCCGGCCGAGGCCCAGCGCAGCGCGCCACGGGTTCTGCTGATCGGGCTCGATGGCTTCCGCGCTGACTACCTCGAGCGGCCGGCGGCGGTGCACCTCCGCACCCTGGCGGCCCGTGGGGTACGCGCCGAGCGGATGATCCCCGCCTTTCCCTCCAAGACCTTCCCCAACCACTACTCGATCGTCACGGGGCTCACTCCCGAGCATCACGGGATCGTCGCGAACGCGATGCGCGATTCGGTCCTCGGGCTCTTCCGCCTGAGTGACCGCTCCGCGGTCCAGACCTCGGCGTGGTGGGGAGGGGAACCGATCTGGGTGACGGCGGAGCGTCAGGGGCGACGGGCGGCCACCTACTTCTGGCCCGGCTCCGAGGCGGCGATCGGGGGGGTGCGGCCGAGCTGGTGGGATCCCTATGATGGGAATCGCCCGAACGCCGAGCGTGAGCGGCAGGTGCTCGAGTGGCTTGCGCTCCCAGCGGACTCGGCGCCGGCCTTCATCGCGCTCTATTTCTCCGACACCGACGACGCCGGCCATCGCCATGGTCCGGACGCCCCCCAGGTCGATTCGGCGATCGCGCGCGTCGATTCCGCCGTAGGGCGCCTCGTGGCGGGGATCGCCCGGCTCGGGCTCACCGACCAGGTGAATATCATCGTCGTCGCCGATCATGGGATGGCGGCGGTCGCGCCCGAGCGAACGATCGTCCTCGATGACTATCTGGATCTCACGACGGTCGAGATCGTCGATCTCAACCCCGTGGCGATGATCTCACCCAGGGATGGCGATGTCGACCGCGTGATGCGTGCGCTCCAGGGGCGGCATCCACATCTGCACGTGTATCGGCGCGGGGAGACCCCGCTGGCCTTCCGCTTCCGTGCCCATCCGCGGATCACGCCGATCGTGGCGATCGCCGACGATGGCTGGAGCATCGTCGCCCGTGGCCCCCGGACGCGCGAGGGGGCGGTCGGGGCGGTGCGCGGAGGAGCGCATGGCTACGACCCGCAGCTGCCCTCGATGGCCGCGCTCTTCATCGCGGCGGGCCCAGGGATCGCGCAGGGACGCACCGTCCCAGCGTTCCAGAACATCCACGTCTATCCGCTGATGGCCGAGCTGTTACGACTCCGGCCGGCGCCCACCGATGGCGCCCTTGATAGCGTGCGGACGATCCTCAGAACTCGCGGCGCTTCATCTCCTTGAACATCCGCTCCCGCTCCTCGTCTTGCGCATCGGTGACGCGCTGCGGAGCGGTGGCATCGTAGGTCTTTGCCTCGATGTTCCGCGGTTTCGCCTGCTTCTGCATCTTCTTCACCAGATTCTGGATCGACTTGTCATCCAGGCCAGCCATGGTGCCCTCCGGGGCAGTGACGGTTGCTGAATCCTACGCGGCGGAACAGGAAAGGGGGAGGCGGTCCGATGACCCCCTCCCCCTCAGCGTCCCTCACATCTTCGGCTTCAGCATCTCGCGGGTCGTCGGGTAGGCGATCCCGAGCTGCTCCAGATAGGTCTTGTACTTCTTCGGATCGTAATAGTACTTCTGCAGCTCCGGCTTGTACCGCGCCATGATCTCGGCGTTCAGATAGATCGGTGGCTGATCGGTCGGGGAGATGAAGGCGGTGTACTTGGTCTCCTTGGTCTGGACCTCGCGGAAGTAGGTCCAGGCATCGGCGACCACCTGTGGCTTGAGGAGGATGTCGAGCATCGTCAGCGCCTGCACCTTGGCGCCAGCCAGGGCACCCTTGTGGGCGATCGGGGTCGCCATCACGATCGAGTTCGCCCAGTTGTGGCCAGGGGGGCCCGGGATATTCGACGGGTAGCGGAGCGTGACGGTCGGGACGACCCACGACACGTCCCCGATGTCATCGGAGCCGCCCCCCATCCGCTGACTCTCCGGCACCGGCCCCCCGACGTTCATCGTGGTGTTCGAGGTGAGCCCCATCTCCCGCACGCCGAGCTCCTTCTGCAGCGCGCGGGCCATCGCCACGTCGGCCGAATCCCACGCGGGCATCCCGACGCGCTTGATGTTCTCGAACGTCACCTCGGCGATGGTCTTGTTGAAGTGGGCGCTCCACCCTGAGCCGACGACCATCACGGTGTCGAGCGTGACGTTCGCCATCATCGCGGCGCCCCGCGCGATCTGCTTGCCGCGCTCGAAGAGCGCCATGGTCCTCGGATAGTCGCGCTCACGGAAGTAGAACCAGATGCTCGCGGTGCTCGGGACGACGTTCGGCTGGTCGCCGCCATCGCGGATCACGTAGTGGGAGCGGGTCGGGAGCTCGTTGTGCTCCCGCTGGTACTCCCACCCGGTGCCCATCAGCATCGCGGCATCGAGTGCGGAGCGACCGCGCCAGGGGGCGCCGGCGGCGTGCGCGCTCGTCCCCTTGAAGCGGAAGAGCGCCGAGATGAGCGCGGTCTGGCCGCTCTGCCCCCACTGCACGCCGAGGTCTGAGCTCACGTGGGTGAAGAGCGCGACATCCGCGTCCTTGAAGAGCCCTTCACGAACCAAGAAGGCCTTCCCGGCCATCTGTTCCTCGGCGATGCCCGGCCAGAGGACGATCGTGCCAGGGATCTTCTCGCGGGTCATGATCTCCTTCACGACCAGGGCGGCGGCGATGTTCACCGCCTGCCCGGAGTTGTGGCCTTCCCCGTGGCCGGGGGCGCCGGCGACCTGCGGGTCGAGGAAGGCGACGCCCGGCCGATTACTCGCTTGCGGGATCCCGTCGACGTCGGAGCCCATGGTGATCACCGGCTTCTTGCCGGCCGGGCTCTCCCAGCGAGCGACCCAGGCGCTGGGCATCCCCGCATAGCCCAAGGTAATCGCGAAGCCCTTCGCCTTGAGGAGGGTCGTGAGGTACTTCTGGGTCTCGAACTCCTGCATCCCCAGCTCGCTGTACGAGAAGAGCTGGTCGACGATCTCCTGGACGAGCTTGGGATCGACCTTGGCGAGGGCCTCGGCCTTGAGGCGCTCGAGCCGCACCGAGTCGGCGGCGACCTGGGCGTGGGTCGGATGTGGGAGGAGCGCCGCCGTGAGCAGGCCGGCGAGGCATAGGGCGCGGCGCGCACCGCGCACCGGACGGAGGAGAGCCATCGAGCGAATCCTCAGCGAAAAGGGGGTGCCCTAGTTTACGTCCTCGGGCATTCCGGCGCTGGCCGGCGGGGGCCATCTTGCGGGGGTTCCCCCTTCTCCCGATTCGCCAATGCGTCTCTCCCTCCTCTCCCGTCGCCTGCACCGCTGGGGCGCCGTCCTCACCGCCCTCCCGCTCCTGTTGGTGATCGGCTCCGGGCTCCTCCTTCAGGTGAAGAAGCAGGTCCCCTGGGTGCAGCCGGTCGAGCAGCGGACGGCGGTGCGCGTCCCCGGGCTCTCGTGGGATCTGATCCTCGCCGCCGCGCAGGCGATGCCCGAGGCCGGGGTGACCGGATGGGGTGACATCGATCGCATCGATGTCCGTCCCTCGAAGGGGATCCTCAAGGTGATCACGACGAGCCGGTGGGAAGCGCAGCTCGCCCTCGCCGATGGCGCGGTGTTGCAGACGGCGTATCGTCGGAGCGATCTGATCGAGCATCTGCATGATGGATCGTTCTTCGGTGATCCGGTCAAGTATTGGGTTTTCCTGCCAGCCGGGATCCTCCTCTTCGGGCTCTGGCTGACAGGGATCTATCTCTGGCTCTTGCCGGGGCTCACTCGTCGCAAGCGGGCGCGACAGGCGGCGCTCCTCTCCGTGCTCCTGCTCCCGATGGGGCTGACGGCCCAGCGTCCATCGCCGACGGGACCCGGCATCGGCGGTTCCCGCACCCGCGAGGCGGTGCCCTACGTTCCCGGCGCACGCTGGGAGCGTCGGTCACCGGCGGCGATGGGGCTCGATAGTACGCGGCTCGGCGAGGCGATCGCCTTCGCGGTGGCGCGTGAGACCAAGGCCCCGCGCGATATGGAGGAGAACCACTATCGCACCTTCGGACGTGAGCCCTTCGGGCAGGGGATCGGCCCCTTTGCGCCGCGGGGGGAGCCGACCGGCGTGATCCTGCGTGGGGGATATATCGTCGCCTCGTGGGGGGAACCCGACCGTGTGGATATGACGCACAGCGTCACCAAGAGCTTCCTCTCCGTCGTGGTCGGACTGGCTGCGGATCGCGGGCTCATCGCGTCGGTCGATGAGCCGGTCTGGCGGTCGCAGGGGCCGACCTATCCACTGCGGCTCACCGCTCCGGCGGAACCCGGCGCGCAATTCGGCAAGTCGATCTTCCTCGATCCCTGGCGGACGCCGCACAACCGCACCATCACCTGGGATCATCTGCTCCGGCAGACCAGTGATTGGGAGGGGACGCTCTGGGGCAAACCCGAGTGGGCCGACCGTCCGGCGGCCGATCCGTCCACCTGGACCACGCGTCCGCGCGCGAAGGCCGGCACGTCCTATGAATACAACGATGTCCGTGTGAACGTCCTGGCGCTCGCGGCGACGAACATCTGGCGGCGGCCCCTGCCCGAGGTCCTCAACGCCTTCGTGATGGAGCCGATCGGGGCGTCACGCACCTGGCGCTGGAACGGCTATGACAACGCCTGGATCACCCTCGATGGTCGCCCGGTGCAGGTCGTGAGTGGGGGTGGCCATTGGGGCGGGGGGATGTTCATCAACGCCTGGGACCTCGCGCGGTTCGGTCTCCTCACGCAGCGCCGTGGGGTGTGGGGCACGACACGCCTCCTCTCCGAGCGGTGGGTGCAGCAGTCGCTCACCCCCACCCCCTCGCAACCGACCTACGGCTACATGAACTGGTTCCTCAACACCGATCGCGCGTGGATGCCGAGCGCCCCCGCGAGCGCCTTCGGTCATGTGGGGAACGGGACCAACCTCGTCTTCGTCGCGCCGGACCAGGACCTCGTCGTCGTGGTCCGCTGGATCGAGAACGGCGCGATCGACGCGTTCTTGGGCAAGGTCCTCGCCGCGCTCCGCTGAGTCGCCCTCGTGTCGGACGGCCGCGCGCGTCGTCGCCCTAGAAGTCGATGCTGAACCCGATGCTGGGGAGGAGTCCGAGTGAGGTGTTCTGCTCCACGGCTCGCGTGCGCTGATTCCACTGGAGTCCCGAGACGTTCTCGCGGGCCGTGAGATTCTGGATGTCGAGATAGGTAACGATCTGCGCGCGGCGGAGGCTGAAGCGCCGATCCACGCGGACGTCGAGCGCGCCGAAGGTCGGCAAGCGCTCCCCCTGATTCCAGCGCGCGAACTGCGGGAGTCCGGCGACGGCGCCCTCGGTGAGGAACGGGGTCGTCGGGAGTCCACTCGCCACCCGTACCTTCCCGCTGATCTCCCACTTCGGGTTCGGACGCCACCCGATCACGGTGTTGGCGATCACCGGCGTATCGAAGCTTCCGGGGCGCCGAACGCCGTCGCCGCCCTCGAAGGTCGTCCGTGCGAGGGTGAGGCTCGCGAGCCCGAAGACGGGGAGTTCGCTCAGCTGTTTCTGCGCGAGGAACTCGATCCCGACCGACTGCCCTGTCGCCTCAGCGGCCAGTGGCTCCAGGCCGAAGGGGATATCGCTCGTCACATCGTCGAAGCCACTCGGCGCGAGGACCGCCTCTCGCCGGAACAGCCGTCGTGGATACTGCGTGTAGCCCTTCGCGAAGACCTCGATCTGCACCTTGAGATCGGGGCGGGGGAGTTGCTCGAGCCCGAGGACGATCTGGTCGGCGCGGAAGGGAGAGAGGAGCCGATTGCTCGCATCGCCGACGAGCCAGATGTACGACGGCGCCTGCCAATACCGGCCGAGGCTCGCGGTGGCCGTCGTGGTGGCATTCAAGGCGTAGCGCGCGCCGAGCCGTGGGCTCAGGCGTGTGGCCCCCGCAAGGAAGCCGTAGCGATCGAGGCGCAGGCCGCTCGTGGTCCGGAGCCGTGGGGTCGCCTGCCAGGCGAGCTGACCGTAGAGCGCCTGGCGGTCCGCGGTGAACGAGGTGTCGAGGGCGAGCGGCCGCGGGTCGAGCGTGGCATCGCGCCGGAGGGCGCCGGGGACGAGGAGGTCGTACGCGAGCCGGCTCGCATAGCGCGTCACCGCGCCGCCGCTCAGCTCGAGGGTTGGGGCGAGCTGCTTGGTCAGGTCGACCCGCAGGGAGGTCTCCCCCTCGGTGGAGAAGGCACGGAAGATCGGCGAGGGCGGGTCGAGCGAATCGTTCTGGATCGTCGTGTAGCGGGTATAGGTGCGCCCGAGGACGACGTCGAGCACCCCCCCGGAGAGAAGCCGCCGCCAGGTGAGTCCCGAGAAGTACTGCCGCTGACTCGGCGCGGCGACGCGGGAGTTGGTGTAGCGCTTCTCGGGATCGTCGTTGGTGAAGGTGACGGTCCCATCGGCGCCGATCACCAGGAAGGAGAGTGTGGTGCGGCGGTCGAGCTGTTGGACGACCTTGAGCTGTCCATCGACATACGCCGGGATGAAACCGAAGCCGGCGGCCTTGAAGAGCAGGTCGAGGTAGGAGCGGCGCGCGGAGAAATAGAAGGAGCCATCAGGGCCCAGGGGGCCTTCGGCGATGGCGAAGCCGCCGGTCGCGGAGAGCGAGAACTCGCCACCGAAGCGCTCGCGGCTCCCCTCACGCAGGGTGATCGAGGTGACGGAGGCGGTACGGTCGCCGTAGCGCGCCGCGAAGCCGCCGGTGGAGAAGCTCGCCTGTTCGACGGCGTCGATGTTGATCAGGGAGAGCGGCCCACCGGTCGAGCCCTGGGTGCCGAAGTGATTGATGTTCGGCACCTCGATCCCGTCGACGAGGAAGAGATTCTCGAAGGGGGCGCCACCGCGGACGACGAGATCGTTGCGGCCGGGCTGCGTGATGCCGACACCAGGGAGGAGTGCGACCGCGCGGATCACGTCCTCCTGCACGCCAGGGGCACGGCGCACCGCCTCGGCGCTCAACACCTGCGTGCTCGTCGTGGCCTGGATGGCAGGGGCGAAGTAGGAGGCGGTGACGTCGACCGACTGCAGCTCGCGAGGCACCGGGGTGAGCCGCACGACGACACTCGTCGGCTTTCCGCTCCCGACGGCGATGTCGGGGACGATCTGTGGGGCGTAGCCGATCGCCCGGACCTGGAGGCGCCAGATCCCCGGTGCGATCCCGGTGAGGACGAACCGGCCTCGGGCGTCGGTGAGGGCGCGCCGGTCGGTGGTGAGCACGGTGATCTGCGCCCCCTCGAGAGGGGCATCGGTTCCGGTCACGAGGACCGTCCCGGTGATCGTCCCGGTCGGGAGGTCTTGTGTGTGCCCCATGATCGGGAGCCCGAGCGTGAGGCAGCGGAGGAGCAGGACACGAAAAGAGGGGACGCGATATCGCATCCCCTCTCAACGCCCCGCGGGCACCGCAGGTTTCGCTGGCTACATCTTCGGCTTCACCGGCTTGACCCACTGGTCGAGCCAGGTGAGCATCTCGTGGAGCGTGTGTCCGATGCTCTCTCGAGCCGCATAGCCGTGCGATTCGCCGGGGAGTTGGACATAGCGGACCGTGGCGCCATTCCCCTTGAGTGCGGCGTACATCCGCTCCGACTGGATCGGGAAGGTCCCGGTGTTGTTATCCGCCATCCCGTGCACGAGGAGGATCGGGGTCTTGATCCGGTCGGCGTAGGTGAAGGGAGACATCCGCTCGTAGAGATCGGGGGCCTGCCAGTAGCTCCGCTCTTCCCCTTGGAAACCGAAGGGGGTGAGGGTCCGGTTATAGGCGCCGGAGCGCGCGATCCCGGCGCGGAAGAGCGTCGTGTGTGCCAAGAGATTCGCCGTCATGAAGGCGCCGTACGAGTGCCCACCGACCCCGATTCGATCGCGATCGGCGATCCCCATCCCCACGATCTGATTCACCGCCGCCTCGGCGCTGGCGACCAGCTGCTCGACGTAGGTGTCGTTCGACTCTTTCCCATCGAGTGCGACGATCGGCATGGTGGGATCATCCATCACGCCATAGCCCTGCAGCAGGGCGAAGAGGTGCGACGAGCCGCCGGGCCGCGTGAAGCGGTAGGGCGAGCCCTGCACCTGCGAGGCGGCATCGGCGGAGCCGAACTCGCGCGGATAGGCCCAGAGGAGGAAGGGGATCGCGCCATCACGCGCCTTGTCGTAGCCAGGTGGGAGGTATACGGTCGCCTGCAGCGCGACGCCGTCGGCGCGCGTGTACCGCACGACCTGCCGCGTGACGCCGGCGAAAGCGGGGGCGGGATCGGCGACCGCCGTCAC
Organism: Gemmatimonadaceae bacterium; assembly: GCA_049453775.1. Classification (GTDB taxonomy): domain Bacteria; phylum Gemmatimonadota; class Gemmatimonadetes; order Gemmatimonadales; family Gemmatimonadaceae; genus Pseudogemmatithrix. The sequence goes on from JBMTXT010000020.1 coordinate 12,216, forward strand.
CTGGCGCGGCGCGATGCGCCGGACGAGATCGCGCTGCCAGTAGTTGGGGGGTTCGGTGACCGACTCTCGTCGCGTGAGGAGGCGCTCCCCCTTCTCGTCGAGAAGCTCCGCTACCGTCTCGTAGTAGGGGGCCGTCGAGCGGAAGAGCCGCTCGGTGCGCCCTGTCGCGAGGTCGATCTTGTCGAGGAAGGGCCGATCGCCCTCTGGCGAGGCGCCGGTCCCGCGGAGGAAGGCCGACTTCCCATCGGGGGTGAGATGCAGCACGGCACGTCCGCGTGCGTCACGACGCGTGAGGAAGCTCCCCGGATCGTTGTAGCGATCTTCCGAGGAGCGCTCCCAGAGGAGACGTGGGGCACTGCGGCCACTCGGATCGATCACCCAGGTGCGCGTCTTGCGGCCACGGCTCGTCCCCTCGGTGGCGATGGCGAGGTCGCTGCGGCCCCAGGTGATGCCACGGGCGCGCCACTCGGTCTCTACCACCGTGCTCGGCGCGCCGGTGAACGGTGCATTCAACGCCAGGATCCGGTCCCGCTTCGGCGCTGCCGTGGCGGGGTTGCCGCCATCGAGGGCCTCGATCCATGTCAAGGTCGCGGGCGCGTCACTCCGCCACGAAGGGGAACGCGGCCCCACCTGTGCGCCATCGCCGCCCCACGAGACGCGCTCGATGAGCGGCCGTGTGGCGAGGGTGCGCGCCACGGTGCCGTCGAGCGACCAGATCGCGACCGTCGTCGGGAAGTAGGTCAGCGGAACCGAGTAGGAGAACGGCCGCGCGAGCGTCGTGACGAGGAGCCAGCGTCCATCGGGGCTCGTGCTCACCGCACTCACGATCCCGGCCGCGCCGATCGGGGTCACCGTCCCGTCGAGTGTCACGCGTGCGAGTTGGCTCGTGGCGTAGTGCGCGAAGATCGCTTCGTCGTGCGGGCTCTTGAGGAGATCCTGATAGGTCGCGGCGCGATCCTCGCGGCCGGTGAGCGCCTCCTGCGCGATCGGTCCGGCAGGGACGCTGGGGGCCTTCGGTTCCGCGCCGCGATCCGACGGGACGAAGGTGCAGACGAGGGCCTCGTCACCCGCCCAATCGCAGGGGGCCCCAAGGACCGCATTGAGTCGGCGCGATGTCACCTGACGCGCGCTCCGCGTGCGCAGGTCCCCGACCCAGAGGGTGAGGGCGTCGTCCGTGCTCACCACGAAGGCGAAGCGGGCGCCGCTCGGCGCCCAGGTGAGGTTCCCGATCCCGGCGCCGGTCGGGAGCGACATCGCGATGGGCGAGGCAGCGCCACCCTCCATCGGCATGATCGAGAGCCCGCGCGCCGGGTTCTGTCGCGAGGGACCACTCGTGCGTGGATCGAGCCGGATCCCCGCCACCCGATACTCCGGCGCCGCGACTTCGGCGATCGACGGAAGCCCCGGACGCTCGAGGAGCATCAGGTGCTTCCGATCCGGCGTGACCATCACGGTGGGGAGGGCGGGTGCGTCGAGGATCTGGGCGACCGCCGTGGGCGGCTGCCGGTACCCATCCTGCGCCATCGCGGCGGATGGGGCGACGAGGAGCGCGACACCTGCGATCGCCGTGACAGCGAACGAGGAGGCGGCGCGTGAAACGATCAGCCGACGAACGAACATCCGGGGGACTCCGTGTGAGGAGGATGTGAGGACCTACGACCTGTCACCTGATACCTGTCACCTGACCTCTGCTACTTATTGCCATTCTCGATGAACCCGCGCGTCCAGTACATCACCAAGGCACAGGGCTTGTCCTGCCCTGTGGGCCAGGCGAGGCGCTTGTATGCGGCGGGGACCTTGTCGTAGGTGTCGTAGTGCTCGACACCGACGATGTCGCGCGGCCGAGCCGCCTGATCGGCCGCCGTCTTGTGCCGTCCGTTCCACCCTTCCATCAGGCAGCGCCACCCCGTCGTCGACTCCACCTTCCAGTCCCGGCCCAGGAGCGAATCGGGGACCGGATAGCGACGGAAGCCGGGGAGCTCGTCGAACATGTCCGCCCAATAGATGGGGCGGAGGGCCGCGATCTCCGACTCGCCACGGAACTGCCCGATCCCCGCCCGACGGCGGCACTCGAAGCCGGCAAAGTTGTACGCGGCACAGCCGTCGTGCGAGACGATGCGCACGGTATCGAGCGCCACGACCACGCGCCGTAGACGGAAGGTCAGGTCTGGCGGCGCCTCGTCGAGCATGTTCACCGCCTGGTCGGCGGGCTGATACCCTGGGAGCCGCGCGAGGATCAACTGCTGACCGAAGGGGAGCTTCGTGAGCGTGAAGCGCCCCGCGGCATCGCTGCGCGTGGAGCGCTTCGCGTTGACCGAGAGCACCTCGACGTTCGGGAGGGGTCGCCCTGTCGTGTCGGTCACCGTCCCGCGCAGGATGCCGGCCTGCGCCTCAAGTGCGATCGGCGCGAGGCCCGCGACCAGCAGCGTGGTGACGAGCCGTCGTATGCACGGGCCGATCATCGCGCGAGCCGCTCGATGAAACGGGCGCGTGCCTTCGCCACCTTGGGCGCCACGACCACCGCGCAATACGGGTTCTGCGGGTTCCGTGCGACGTAGTCGTCGTGATACGCCTCGGCGGGCCAGAAGCGATCGAGCGGACGCCGCTCCGTCACGATCGGTGCGTCCCAGTGCGTCTGCGCCGCGGCGAGCGCTTCCTCTGCGATGCGCGCCTGCTCCGCGTCATGCGTGAAGATCGCCGAGCGATACTGCGGGCCGATGTCGTTCCCCTGCCGATCCCTGGTGGTGGGATCGTGGATGGTGAAGAAGACGTCGAGGAGATCGCGATACGAGATCTCGCGCGGATCGAAGGTGAGTTGCACCACTTCGGCGTGCCCGGTCTGCTTCCCGCAGACCTGCTCGTAGGTGGGGTGGGCGACATGCCCACCGGCGTAGCCGCTCTTCACCTGGTGCACGCCACGGAACATCCGATAGACCGCCTCGAGACACCAGAAGCAGCCCCCCCCGAGGGTGGCAGATGACAGGTGGGAGGGGGCAGGGGTCAGGTGGGAGGTCATACCTGGCCCCTCTCATCCTTGCCATCAAATAGATGGAGAAAGGCTTCGTAGCCTTCAGCCTTCAGCCTTTCAGCCGGTACGAATCGCAGCGCCGCCGAGTTGATACAGTAGCGCATGCTGGTCGGGCCGGGGCCATCGGGGAAGAGATGGCCGAGGTGGGAGTCGCCCTGCGCGGACCGCACCTCGACGCGCGTCATCCCATGGGAGCGATCGGTGTGCTCGGTGACGTTCGCCGGAGCGACCGGCTGCGTGAACGATGGCCACCCGGTGCCGGAGTCGAACTTGTGGACCGAGGCGAAGAGGGGTTCGCCGGAGACGATGTCCACGTAGAGCCCAGGTTCGTGATGATCCCAGAACTCGTTGCGGAATGGGGGCTCGGTCGCGCTGCACTGCGTGACCTGGTACTGGAGGGGGGAGAGCCGCGCCGCGAGGGCGGGGTCATCAGGGTTCTGCTTCGCCATACGGAGAAAGATGCGGTGGAGGGACGGAACCTTTACAGGGTGGGTTGTGTTAGATGCAAGTACTCGCTTGCTTTCTATGCAAGCAACCACTTGCAACGCCATGTCAGAACCGACCAGACAACAGATCCTCGACGCCGCCGCCAAGGTCTACGCCGAAGCAGGGTTCCGCGGCGCGACCACCCGCCGAATCGCCGAAGTCGCTGGGGTGAATGAGGTTACCCTCTTCCGCCTCTTCGGGTCCAAGGCGAACCTCATCGACGAGGTCATCCGCTCTTGCCGCTCCGGAGACCAGATCCTCCTGGCCGACCAGCCGGCGGACCCGGAGACCGAACTCACGGCCTGGGCCGCCGCGAATCACGCTTTCATGGTCGACCGGCGTGGGATGCTCCGCTCGGTGATCGCCGAGCTCCACGAACATCCGGAACACTCGGCGGATGCCGCCGATCATCCGATCGCCTCCTTTCGCGAGCTCCGCGCCTACGTCGATCGGCTCCACACCGCCGGTCGCGTGGCGTCGACTCGAGAAGCGAACACCGCGTGCACGATGCTGCTCGGCACGCTCTTCACCGATGCCCTTCATCGCGACATGATGCCTTCGATGTTCCCACCAGCCGCCGAGGCGCCGCGCGCCTATGTGCGACTCTTCCTGCGCGCGATCGGCGCGACCGCGGCGCTCGTGCTGCTGATGCTTGGTGCACTCGTCACGACGCCGAGTGACGCGACCGCGCAACAGGCGACGGCCGCCGCCACGCCGACCACGCTTTCGTTGGCGGATGCCTTGAAGATGGCGGAGCGCCGCAACGAGGGCGTCGCGATCGCCGCCGCGGGCGTCCAGCGCGCGCTCGGCCAGCAGAAGCAGGTCGATGCGCAGCGCAAACCACAGATCGCGGGGACCGTCGCCTATCAGCGCGCGATCCAGAACCAGTTCGCGGAGATCACGCAGCGCTTCGCGCCGCCGCCGGATTCCTCGGGCGGGAGCGGAGGCGGTGGATTCACCGATAGCCCCGTCGCGCGGATCTTCGCCGCGCCAACCACGGCGATCTTCGCCCTGAACGCCACGCAGAACCTCTATACGGCGGGTCGCATCCCGGCGGCACGCGCCGGCGCGCGTGCGGGTCGCTCGGCCGCGGAGATCGCATACACCGCCGCGAAGTCACAAGCCGCGCTCGACGTCGCGCAGGCGTACTTCGATGCCGTCGCCTCCGATCAGTTCGTCGCGATCGCGGAGAGCTCCCTCGTCCTCGTCGATCGCACGCTGGCGCAGGTCACACTGGCGCGTGAGGTCGGGACCGCGGCCGAGTTCGATCTCCTCCGCGCGACGGTCGCGCGCGACAATCAGCGGCCGGTCGTGATCCGTGCCGAGGGGGCGCGCACCGCCGCCTATCTCCGACTCAAGCAGCTCCTCGATCTCCCGCTCAATGCCCCGCTCACGCTTACCACGCCGATCCGTGATGACGCGGGGACGCGCAACGATCCCACCGGCCCGCTGACGCTCGCCGACGATCGCACACTCGTGCCGGACACATCGGTCGCCGCTCGTGCGCCGGTACGGCAGGCGGAGGCCGCGGTGCGGGCGCAGGAGAGCGCGGTGCGGGCGGCCAAGCTGGCGCGACTGCCGGCGCTGCAGCTCAGCTCGTCCTACCAGCGTTTCGCGTATCCGCCGGATGGGAGCTTCCTCCCCTCGGCGCTCGACCTCTACTTCCCGAACTGGAATGTCTCGGTCGGGCTCTCGGTGCCGGTGCTGGCTGGTGGCCGCCTGAAGGGTGAGCGGATGGTGGCCGAGGCGAATCTCGCCGAGGCCCAGCAGCGGTTGCAGCAGAGCCGCGAAGGCGCGGCGCTCGACGCGCTGCTCGCGCTGAACCAGTTCGCGCAGGCCGAGGCCGCCTATCTCGCCTCGGTCGGGACCGATGCGCAGGCAGCCAAGGCGTATCAGATCGCCGAGGTGCGCTTCCGTGAGGGGGTCTCGACGACCCTCGAGCTTACTGAGGTGCGCGTGCAACTCGAGCAGGCGCGCCTCCAACGCGTGAATGCGGCGCGTGACCTCGAGGTCGCGCGGCTCCGGCTCGCGCTCTTGAAGGACCTCCCGCTCCCCATCCCGGGAGCTCGCTGACCATGTCGATCCATCTCCATTCGTTGAGGAAGTCACCGATGTCCCGCCGTCTCGTCGCCTCCGTCCTCGTTTCGTCTGTCATGCTCTCGGCCTGTGGCGGCGCGCCGGAGGCTGACGCCTCATCGGCGGCGGTCACCGTGCAGCTCGGACCGGAGGGGATCACCGTCGCGCAGCAGACGATGCTCGCCTCGGGGCCGATCCTCGCTGGCGCACTCGTCGCCGATCGCACCGCGCAGATCCGTGCGGAGGTGCCGGGGTCCGTGTTGCAGGTGTTGAAGGATCCTGGCGCCGTCGTCGCGGCAGGGACCTCGCTCGCCAAAATCGACGATCGCGCGATCAGCGATCAGTTCCTCTCGGCGCGGTCCGGTGTCGCCGCCGCGGAGGCCGCGGCCGATCTCGCAGCGCGCGAGCTCGCGCGGGCGGAGAAGCTCGGCGCCGCAGGGGCGATCGCGGAGCGCGATCTCGAGAATGCGCGCCGTGCCGATCTTGTGGCGAAGACGGGGCTGTATGATGCGCGCGCCCGGCTGGCGCAGGCACAGAAGCAGATCGATGCGACCAATGTGCTGACGCCCTACGCGGGGATCGTCAGTGAGCGCTTCGTGAACCCCGGGGATGTGGTGGCGCCGGGGGCCCCCCTCTTCGTGGTGATCGATCCTGCGACGATGAAGCTCGAGGCGGCGGTGCCGGCGGCGCAGTTGGCGTCGGTCCGTGTCGGGGCGCCGGTGCGGTTCGTGGTCACCGGGTATCCTGGGCAGACCTTCGAGGGCCGCATCGCCTCGATCAATCCGGCGGCCGATCCACAGACGCGTCAGGTGCGGCTCACCGTGCGCATCCCGAACAGCGGGAACCGCCTTGTCGCGGGGCTCTTCGCCGAGGGGCGCGTGGCCTCCGATGCGCGCGAGGCGCTCACCGTGCCGGAGGCAGCCGTCGATCGACGCGGGCTCGCGCCGGCCGTCGTGCGGCTGCGGAACGGCGTCACCGAGCGGATCGAGGTCGCGCTCGGTGCGCGTGATGAGGCCGCGGATCGCGTCGAGATCACGCGGGGGCTCGCGGCCGGCGACACCATCCTCGTAGGTGCGGCCCTCGGGATCTCCGCCGGGACCCCGCTCCGCGTGCGCCCGCCGGCGGACACCGCCGCGCGCGGCAACTGAGGCGCCATCCATGTTCATCTCCGATTTCGCGATCAAGCGCCCACTGATCACCATCGTCTCGATGGTGGCGCTGGTCGTCTTCGGGCTCTTCGCCCTCTGGCAGCTGGAGACCGACGAGTTCCCCGACGTCCAGCAGCCGATCATCAACGTCGCCATCCCCTATCCCGGTGCCTCGCCGGATGTGGTCGAGCGCGAGGTGCTCGACCGCGTCGAGGAGGCGGTGAGCGGGATCTCCGGTGTCGACCGGATCAGCGGGGCGGCGCAGGACGGCTTCGCCAACGTCACCGTCTTCTTCGTCTTCGAGAAGGACCTGCAGCAGGCGTCGCAGGACATCCGCGATAAGATCTCCTCCATCCGCGGGGAGCTCCCGCCGGAGATGAAGGAACCGATCCTCACCCGCTTCGATCCGGCCGATCAACCGATCGTGCAACTCTCCCTCAATTCGAGTGCGCTCGATGCGCCCGCGCTGACGCGGATCGCCGATCCCGGCGTGACGCGGGCGCTGCGCTCGATCGCGGGGGTCGCCGAGGCGACGGTGGTCGGCGGGGTCGAGCGTGAACTGACGGTGGAGCTCACGCCGGCGGCGTTGACGGCGGCGGGGATCAGCGTGGCCCAGGTGGTCGGCGCGCTGCAGACGCAGAACCTCGCGGTCCCGGTCGGTCGGCTCAATGGGGCGCTCGACGAGCGCGCGATCCGGCTCAAGGGGCGACTCGAGCGTCCGGAGGACTTCCTGGCGCTGGTCGTCGCCGAACGTGGCGGACGCGCGATCCGGCTCGGCGAACTCGCCGAGGTGCGCGATGGCACCGCGGAGCCTCGGACGGCGGCGCTCTACAACGGCCGCGATGCCGTCGGTATCATGATCAAGAAGGCGAAGGGCTACTCGACGACCGAGGTGGCGACCAAGGTGCTCGCCGCGGTCGATGAGATCCGGCCCTCGCTCCCGAGCGGCACGACCATCGACGTCGTGCAGAACTCCGGTGATCGCGTCGAGCGCTCGGTCGCGAACGTGCAGCAGACGCTGATCGAGGGGGCGATCCTCACCGTCCTCGTCGTCTTCCTCTTCCTGAACTCGTGGCGGTCCACCGTGATCACCGGGCTCGCCCTCCCGATCTCGGTGCTCGCGAGCTTCATCGCCGTCTGGGCCTTCGGCTTCACCCTCAACACGATGTCGCTCCTCGGGCTCTCGCTCGCGATCGGGATCCTGATCGACGATGCGATCGTGGTGCGCGAGAACATCGTGCGGCATGTGGAGATGGGGAAGGATCACTTCCGCGCCGCGCATGAGGGGACCGACGAGATCGGGCTCGCCGTCGCGGCGACGACCTTCTCGATCGTCGCGGTCTTCGTGCCGATCGGCTTCATGTACGGGCTCTCCGGCGAGTGGTTCAAGCCCTTCGCGCTGACCATCGCCTGTGCGGTGCTCGTCTCGCTCTTCGTGAGCTTCTCGCTCGACCCGATGCTCTCGGCCTACTGGCCCGACCCGGAGATCGAGCAGCACGAGCATCGGAGCTGGATCTCCAAGAAGCTCGTCGTCTTCAATCAGTGGTTCGACCGGCAGGCCGAGCGATACACCAAGGTCGTCGGGTGGGCGCTCGACCATCGGATGGCGATGATCGCGCTGGCGGGGGTGAGCTTCGTCGGGGCGCTGGTGCTGCAGGGGGCATTCGGGGGCTTCGGCTTCGTCCCGGTCTCCGATCGCTCGGAGCTGACGATCCAGGTCGAGACCCCCCCGGGGTCGAACCTCGAGTACACCCGCCTCAAGGCGGAGGAGGCCGCGCGGCTCGCCCGTGCGCATCCCGAGGTGCGGTACACCTTCACCACGATCGGCGCCGGCGGTGGGATGGATCCCTCCGAGGCGCTCGGTGCGGTGGATCTCGCCTCCGTGTATGTGCGGATGATCCCCAAGAAGGAGCGGAGCGTCTCGCAGGAGCAGTTCGGGGCGCGACTTCGGGAGGAGGTCAAGCAGATCGGTGGCGCGACCGCCGCGGTCTTCACCTCGGGGTTCGGTGGGGCGATCAAGCAGGTGCAACTCGAGCTCCGTGGCACCGAGCCCGAGCGGCTTCAGGCCGCCGCCGACACCGCGCTCGCGATTTTCAGGCGGGTGCCGGGCGCGGTGGATATCGGGCTCTCGACCAAGGGACAGAAGCCCGAGCTCGAGATCCAGCTCAACCGGGCGCTCGCGGGGAGCATGGGGGTGACGGTCGGCCAGCTCGCACAGTCGCTCCGGCCGGCCTTCGCTGGCGTGGATGCCGGCGACTGGGTCGACCCCGCGGGCGAGAACCGGAAGGTGCGCGTGCGCTTCGCCGCGGAGTCCCGCACCCGCGTGAGCGATATCGAGCGACTCCCCGTCACCGTCCCGGCGCCAGGCGGACGGATGTCGATGATGCCGCTCGGGCAGCTCGCGAACGTCTCGCAGGGGATCGGCCCGGCGAAGATCAGCCACCTCGATCGCGACAACGTGATCGTCGTGCAGGCGAATGTCTCTGGCCGCTCCCTTGGCGAGGTCACCAGCGCCATCACGCGTGAGCTCGAGTCGAAGACCCTCCCCGAAGGGGTGCGGTGGTCGTTCGGCGGCGAGGCGCGCGATCAGGAGCAGGTCTTTGGGGACATCCTGGCCGCACTCGGGATCGCCTTGCTCCTCATGTATCTGATCCTCGTGATGCAGTTCGGGTCGTTCCTCGATCCGATCGCGATCCTCATCTCCCTCCCGCTCTCGTTGATCGGTGTGGTGCTCGCGCTGCTCATCACCGGTGACACGCTCAACATCATGTCGATGATCGGGGTGATCCTCCTCATGGGGATCGTCGCGAAGAACGCGATCCTCCTGATCGACTTCGCTAAGTGGGGGCAGGAGCAGGGGATGGATCGCCGCACCGCGATTATCGAAGCGGGGCGCGTCCGCTTGCGTCCGATCCTGATGACGACGCTCGCGCTGATCGCGGGGATGATCCCCGTAGCGCTCGGGCTCGGCGAAGGGGCCGACTTCCGTGCCCCGCTCGGCCGCGCGATCATCGGCGGGACGATCACCTCGACGATCCTCACGCTGCTCGTGATCCCGACGATCTACGAGATCTTCGACGAGTGGCGCGAGAAGGTGAGCGGGTGGTTCAGCTTCCCCGAGCGGCCGAAGACCGACGAGTACGCGGTCCCGCGATAGTCGTACGGTCAGCGCTGGTCCGTCCGAATGCGAAGCGGGCCCCCCCC
>JBMTXT010000021.1:0-22004 GCA_049453775.1 Gemmatimonadaceae bacterium
CCCCACCGCGGGGCCCCGGCCCCCCCGGGGGGGGCGGCCCCCCCCCCCCCCCCCCCCCACACCCCTAGCTTCCACCGATTCCATTCCCCCGGAGCGAGTCGGTGGCGACGCATGAATTCGAAGTGGTGATCGTGGGTGCAGGCCCGTCCGGCATGTGTGCCGGCCTCTATGCGGGCCGTTCCATGCTCAAGAGTGTGGTGCTCGAGCGCGGCTTCCCCGGCGGGGAGCTCCTCAACACCGAGGTGATCGAGGACTACATCGGCTTCGAGCATGTGCTCGGCCATGAGCTCGCGAGCAAGTTCCAGGCCCACGCCGAGAAGTTCGGGGCGGAGATCCGTACCTCGACCCCGGTGGAGTCGGTGACCAAGCGCGACGACGGCCTCTTCGAGACCGTCGTCGAGAACGGCGACGTCTTTCTCTCCCCGACGGTGATCGTCACCGCGGGGGGCACCCCGGTGAAGCTCGACGTCCCCGGGGAGATCGAATACGCGGGGAAGGGGGTCTCGTACTGCGCCATCTGTGACGGGGCCTTCTACAAGGGGCACACCATCATGGTCGTCGGCGGAGGCGATGCGGCCTGCGAGGAGGCCGACTTCCTCACGCGGTACGCCGAGAAGGTCTACCTGGTCCACCGCCGCGACAGCTTCCGCGCGTCCAAGATCGTGCAACAGCGCGTCTTCGCGAACCCGAAGATCGAGGTCATCTGGGATACCGTCGTCGACGAGATCGTCGGGAAGGACGGGCTGATGACCCACGCCAAGATCCGGCATGCCAAGACGGGGGCGACCTCGGATCTGATCGCGACCGGGATCTTCATCTTCGTCGGCTTCAAGCCCAACACGGGGATCCTCCGCGGGCATATCGAGCATGATGCGTCGGGCTATCTGATCACCGATGCGAACATGCAGACCTCGGTACCAGGGCTCTTTGCCGCTGGGGACGTGCGGGCGCAGCTCACGCGGCAGGTGACCACCGCCGTCGGCGACGCGACCACGGCCGCGATCGGCGTGGAGAAGTTTCTCACGGCGCGGAAGAATGGGCAGCCGCTCCCGGTGCCTCCGCCGATGCTGGTGAGCGCCTCGTCGGTCCAGGTCTGATGCAGGTCACCTCCCTCGTCGTCGGGTCCTTCCAGGAGAACTGCTGGATCCTGCACGACCCGGTCTCGGGGGAGATGGTGGTGATCGATCCCGGGGCAGAGCCCGAGCGGATCTGTGCGGCGTTGGACGCGCAGGGCGGGCGGCTCAGCGCGGTCTGGCTGACCCACGCGCACCTGGATCACGTGGGAGGGATCGAGGGGGTGCGTCGACGCTTTCCCAGTGTGCCGGTGCATCTCCACCCCGCCGATCGCCCGGTGTATGATCATGCCGCGCGCGTCGCCGCGGGCTACGGGCTTCCCTTCGAGCAACCCGCGCCTCCGGAGGTGGAGCTCGCCGAGGGACAGGTCATCTCCGTGGGGGCGTATCCCTTCACGGTCTGGCATCTCCCAGGGCATGCGCCGGGGCATGTGGCTTTCATCGGGGCGGACCAGCTCTTCGGTGGGGACCTCCTCTTCGCCGGGTCCATTGGGCGCACCGATCTCCCGCTCTGCGACCGGACGGCGATGGCCGCCTCGCTTCGGCGGCTCATCACCCTCCCGCCGGAGCTCGTGGTGCATCCGGGGCATGGCCCCTCGACGACCATCGGCGCCGAGCGCGCCACGAATCCCTACCTCGTCCGCGCATAGATTCCGATCATGCCTTCCATTCAACGCCGTGCCCGACCGATCGCCCTCCTCGCCCTGAGCGTCCTCGCGGCGGCTTGTGTCGACACCCTGGAGCCCTCCAAGAACCGCTTCGGACTCGTCACCTATACCGCGTTCACCGATGAGGTGCGCGGGTATGTGATGGATCCGGAGGCGGTCTTCTACGATCGGACCGATCTGCAGTACACGCCCCCGCCGGCCGACTCCTGCGTGGTGGCCGCCTACACGCCACCGGTGCTCGTGGGATCCTCGTTCCCCACGATGAGCGCGGGGGAGGCCCTCGTCTCGCGCGTGGGCACGCAGCGCGATACCCTGCGCGGCGCCGTGGAGTTCGGGGCCTTCGTCTACCGACCCGTCCGACGGACCGGGATCCCCTTCACCCCCGGCGACACGGTCACCTTGGAGATCCCCGGGAGTCCGACGGGCTTCCCGGCGGCGACGGTGATCCTGCGGACCGCCGAGGCATTCACCGCCGACTCGATCGGGATCCCGGAGACCGCGGAGGAGGACCTCCCACTCGCGTGGACCGCCGCGCCGGTGCCTGGATCGCTGATGACGGTCGCCCTCCGCTACGGCAACGCCTTCAGCAACGGGCAGCTCAATGAGCAGGTCTTCTGCGGGTTCGCGGATGACGGATCGGCGACGATCCTCGCCGAGCTCCTGACCGGGTGGCGGAACGCCGCTCCTGGCCTACGTGAGTCCCGGATGATCCGGCTCCGCTCGCGGGAGCTGGAGATCGATGACCGGAACACCCTGACCGTCCTCTCCAGCTTCGCTCGTCCCATGGGGGCGTTCTCCTCGCGCTGATCCACCGCGCCGGGACGGTCCCGCGTCCCGAGTACCCTTGTCCCCATTGGGGCCCTGCACGCATCTTGAGCGCACGATGCGTATCACCACCTGGGCCGAGTACGGATTGATCTGCGCGCTCCACCTGGCGCGCCGCACGGACGACGGGCCGGTCACCGGCCGTGACATCGCGACGCGGGAACGTCTCCCCAGTGATTATGTGGAGCAGATCCTGTTGCGGCTCCGTCGCGCCGGGATCGTGCAGAGCACGCGCGGGGCGAAAGGCGGCTACGGGCTGGCGCGCTCCGCCGAGACGATCACGGTGCGGGAGATCATCGCGGCGGCCGAGCTGGTGACCTTCGATCTCCACTGCGAGACGCACCCCTTGGATGCGGAGCGGTGCTCCCAAGCGTGCGACTGTAGCATCCGCCCGGTCTGGGTGATGTTGCAGAAGCGCATCGATGAGGTGTTGGACGGGGTCCGGCTCAGCGACCTGCTCGCGGCGGAACCCCAGGTGCGGGAGCGCGTCGGCCTCCCGGTCCTGACCTGATCACCTCCCAGTGCCGAAGGGGGGACTCGAACCCCCACGGGCTATCGCCCACTGCGCCCTGAACGCAGCGCGTCTACCAATTCCACCACTTCGGCAAGACTCGCAACGTAAGCGCGCCGCGATACCCAAGTCAACGCTGGGTCGTCTAGCTTTTGAGGAGATGCGCACACCAGCCGCCGATGACGCGATCGTTCCCATCGCCCGGAACGCCCGCGCCCGACACGACTACGAGATCCTCGAGACGTGGGAGGCGGGGATCGTCCTGCTCGGGACCGAGGTCAAGTCGCTGCGCGACAAGCGGGCGCAGATCACCGATGCGTACGCGGTCGTGAAGGATGGCGAGCTCTGGCTCCTCAACGCGCACATCGCCCCGTACACGCACGGCACCGTCTGGAACCACGACCCCACGCGCACGCGGAAGCTCCTGCTGCAAAAGAAGGAGATCAAGCGCCTCATCGGCGCGATCGAGCGGAAGGGGCTCACCCTCGTGGCGCTCGATCTCTATTTCAAACAGGGGCGGGCCAAGGTGAAGATCGGGCTCGCCCGCGGCAAGAAGCTGCACGACAAGCGTGCCGACGCGCGCGAGCGCGACGACCTCCGCGAGATCCAGCGCGCGATGAAGGTGCGATGAGGGGGCGTCCTCTGCCAATGGTGCGCTGGTCGCGGGCGACCGGGCTGGTGGCGGGCGCGCTCCTCGTCGCGGCGATCGCCCGTCCCGTCGCCGCTCGCGCCCTCCCCCCGGGCGACGTGGTCCGCGTGAAGCGCGCATCGGGCGATACGCTCCTCCAGGTGGTGCCCACCTCCTTCGGCGGGCTCGTCCGTGCGGACGTCGTCGCGCGACTCCTCGGCGGGGGCTGGGAGGCGCTCCCCGAGGGGCAATGGCGCCTCACCCTCCATGGCGCGGCGATCCACCTCACCCCCGGCTCGGCCTTCGCCGCGCTCGACACGACGACGCTCCCCTTGCTGGAGCCGATGCGGGTGGTCGATGGCGCCCCGCTCGTCCCACTCCAGCTCTTCTCCGAGATCCTCCCGCGGCTCGAGCTCGGGGTCGCATGGGACCGTACCCACGCCGAGTTGCGCGCGATGCCGACGTTGGTCCGTCGCCCGCCGACCGCGGTGGCCGCCGCGACGACGTCGCCCGGCCTCTCGCGGCGCTACACCGTGGTGGTCGATCCGGGCCATGGCGGGAAGGATCCCGGGATGAAGGGGCCCGTCATCGAGGGCGTCGCCTTCTCCGAGGCGCGGGTCACCCTCGAGGTCTCACGTCGCCTGCAGGCGGCGCTCGAGGCCAAGGGGATCCGCGTCGTCATGACCCGGACCCGCGATACGCTCATCGCGCTCCGCGACCGCGGCCCCATCGCGAATCGTGCGAACGGGGACCTCTTCCTCTCGGTCCACGTGAACGCCGCGAATCCCAAGTGGTCGAATCCCACGGGGGCGCGCGGCTTCGAGACCTACTTCCTCTCGACGGCACGCACCGAGGACGAAGCGCACGTGGCGAACATGGAAAACGAGGTGGTGCGCTTCGAGACCGAGGTGGAGGGGGCGCCCAAGGGTGATGCCCTCAGCTTCATCCTCAACGATCTCGCGCGGAACGAGCATCTCCGCGAATCGAGCGAGGTGGCGGCGACGATCCAGCGGCGGATGCGGGACGTCCATCCCGGCCCGAACCGCGGCGTGAAGCAGGCGCTCTTCTCCGTCCTGGTGCGCACCTACATGCCAGCGGTCCTCGTCGAACTCGGGTTCGGGACCAATCCGGCGGAGGCGCGGTGGATGGCGTCGCCCCGTGGCCAGCAGGAGGCGGCAGAGGCGATCGCCGACGCCGCGCTCGAATACCTCAAGGACTACGACCGCCGCACCCGGACGGCCTCCCGATGAGCGATCTGCGCGTCACCCTCGCGGGGCTCGAGCTCCAGAACCCCGTCCTCCTCGCATCGGGGACGGCGGCCTACGGTCGTGAACTCGCCGACGTGATGGACCTCGAGTCGCTCGGCGGCTTCGTCACTAAGGCGGTCAGCCTCGAGCCGCGCGTCGGGGCCGCGGCGCCCCGCGTCGCCGACTTCCCAGGCGGGATGATCAACGCGGTGGGGCTCGCGAACCCTGGCGTCGAGGCGGTGCGCGCCGAGGATCTGCCTTGGATCGCGACGCAGGTGCGGCGCCCGCGAGTGCTCGTGAACGTCGTGGGGAAGGAGGCGTACGAGTTCGGAGAGGTCGTCGCGCGCCTCGATGACGCGCCAGGGTTCCAGGGCTACGAGCTCAATGTGAGCTGCCCCAACGTGAAGCAGGGGGGGATGGAGTTCGGTGCCGATCCCGTCGCGCTCGCCCAGGTGATCGGGGGGGCTCGGGCGGCGACCCGGAAGCCGATCGTGGTGAAGCTCTCCCCGACGCTCGCGCGCATCGGCGAGGTCGCGCAGCAGGCGGTCGATGCCGGCGCCGATGGGATCACGGTGATCAACACCATCCCGGGGATGGTGGTCGACGTCGAGCGGCGCCGCCCGGTCCTCGGTTTCGGCTCCGGTGGGGTGAGTGGGCCGGGGTTGCTCGCGGTCGGGGTGCTCGCCACCTGGCGGGTGCGGCAGGCGGTGCACGTGCCGATCGTCGGGGCGGGAGGGGTGCAGTCGGCGGAGGATCTCCTCCAGTTCATCCTCGCGGGCGCCTCCGCTGTGGCGATCGGGACGGCGGGGCTCGCCGATCCCAAGCTCCCGACGCGCATCGTGCGCGACCTCGCGCGCTGGTGCGACCGGCACGGCGTGGCGCGTCTGGCGGATCTCACCGGTACCCTGGAGTGGCCCGTATGACCGCCGATCGCGCCTCCGCTTCGCGCGCGCTGCGCGCCCAGCCGATCCTCGCGCTCGATGTCCCCTCGCTCGATGCCGCGCTCGCGTTGCTCGATCGCGTCGGCCCTGACGCCGACTTCGTGAAGGTGGGGCTCGAGCTCTTTTCCGCCGAGGGCCCGCGTGTGGTGGAGCGGCTCCGTCGCGAGGGTCGTCGCGTCTTCCTCGACCTCAAGCTCCACGACATCCCGAATACGGTGAAGGGGGCGGCGCAGCGCGCGGCGGCGATGGATGTGCAGTTGCTCACGGTGCATGGCTACGGCGGCGCCGCGATGGTCGAGGCGGCGGTCGAGGGGGCTGGGGCGGGGACGGGGATCCTCGTCGTCACCGTGCTCACGAGCTTCGAGCGCGGGGCGCTCGGTGTGGCGCTCGGGCGCGAGGTGCCGGAAATGGGGGCCGAGGTGCTCCGGCTCGCAGGGGTGGCGAGTGGGGCCCGAGCGCATGGGATCGTCTGCTCGGGGCAGGAGGTCGCGGCGGTGGTCAGCACCTTTCCTGCCCTCCGGCCCCTCGTCCCTGGGATCCGCCTGGCTGGCGGGGCGACCCACGATCAGGCGCGGGTGGTCACCCCGGAGCAGGCGGCGGGGGACGGCGCGGCCTATCTCGTGTTGGGACGGGCAGTTACGGGGGCGCCGGACCCTGCTGCGGCGCTCGCGGGGATCAGGGCGACGCTGAAGGCTTGAGGCTGAAAGCTCAAAGCTTCAAGCCTTAAACCTCCAACTGTCAGCCCATGCGGTACACGTCAGTCCGGGGCCTTGTGTCAAGGGTCTCCCCCGACTATCCTCCGGGTCTGCCCAAAACGGGGCGGTTCAAGCATTTGCGGGCCTTTGGGCCCTCAGACCTTCTGGAGTCCTTCAGTGAAAGTTCGCAGCAGCGTGAAGCCGATTTGCGAGCATTGCAAGGTGGTCAAGCGGGCGGGTGTGACGCGGATCATCTGCAAGCGCAATCCCAAGCACAAGCAGCGGCAGGGGTAATCCACACATGGCACGTATTTCCGGCGTGGACCTCCCGCGCGACAAGAAGGTCGAGATCGGCCTCACCTACATCTACGGCATCGGCCGCGTCCTCGCGCGTCGCATCCTCGCCGCCACCGGGGTGAACCCGGAGCAGCGGATCCGCGACCTCTCGGACGCCGACGTCAACAAGCTCCGTCAGGAGATCGAGAAGCAGTATCGCGTCGAGGGCGCCCTGCGCACCGAGGTCGCGATGAACGTGAAGCGCCTGATGGACATCGGGTCGTACCGTGGGACGCGGCATCGCCGTGGCCTCCCGGTCCGTGGGCAGCGCACGCACACCAACGCCCGCACCAAGAAGGGGCCGCGCCGCGCGATCGCGGGCAAGAAGAAGGTGACCAAGTAATGGCTATCGGGAAGAAGACGAAGCGCGTGGTGGACGCCGAGGGGGTGGCGCACGTCAACGCGACGTTCAACAACACGCTGATCACCATCACCGACGCGCACGGCAACGCCGTGTCGTGGGGGACGGCGGGGAAGGCGGGGTTCAAGGGGTCCAAGAAGTCCACGCCGTTCGCGGCCACCGTCGCCGCCGAGCAGTGCGCGCGCGAGGCGATGTCGTCGGGCGTGCGCCGCGTGCATGTGCGGGTGCAGGGGCCGGGGTCGGGTCGCGAGTCCGCCATCCAGGCGCTCGCTGCCGCTGGTCTCCAGGTCAAGTCCATCAAGGACGTGACCCCTATCCCGCACAATGGTTGCCGGCCGCCCAAGCGCCGGAGGGTCTGATCCATGCGTTACACTGGTCCGAGTTGCCGGCAGTGCCGGCGTGAAGGGACGAAGCTCTTCCTGAAGGGCACCAAGTGCTTCACCGAGAAGTGCCCGGTCGAGCGGCGCCCGTACGCGCCTGGGCAGCACGGCCAGAACACGGCCCGTCGCCGCAAGATGAGCGAGTACGCGAAGCAGCTGCGTGAGAAGCAGAAGATCAAGCGCATCTACGGGCTGAGCGAGCGGCAGTTCCGCAACACGTTCGAGCGCGTCTCGTCCCTCCCGGGCGTGACGGGGCACAACCTGCTCGCGGCGCTCGAGAGCCGGCTCGACAACATCGTCTACCGCATGGGCTTCGCGGCCAGCCGCAAGGCGGCGCGTCAGCTCATCCGTCACCGCCACGTCGAGGTGAATGGGAAGTCGGTGGATATCCCGAGCTTCGTGGTGGAGCCGGGACAGGAGATCCGCGTGCGGCAGAAGTCGCGTGAGCTCGCCCTCGTGAAGGAGGCCCTCGAGGTCGCCGCGCGGGGCGCCTCGCCGGCCTGGATCGCCGTCGACAAGGACACCTGCTCGGGCCGGATGCTCGAGCGTCCGCAGCGGCAGAGCATCCCGATCGCGGCGCAGGAGCAGTTGGTCGTCGAGCTCTACTCGAAGTAAGGCGGTCCCGGTCCCCTGACGACCGAACGAGCGTGCCGCGCGTCAGGGGCGGGGCACGGCGTCGGTGGCGCGTCATCGCCATCGTGACATTCTCTCTCTAAGGAACCTCTCCATGGCACACACGATCGATCTCCGCGGGCTGGTCCGCCCGCAGCTCGTCGAGATGACGAAGCGCGAGGACCATGCCAATGCGGCCGAGTTCCGGCTCCAGCCGCTCGAGCGCGGCTTCGGCCACACGCTCGGCAACAGCATGCGGCGGATGCTGCTCTCCTCGCTCCGCGGCGCCGCCGTCTGGGGCTTCCGGATCGACGGCGTCCTCCACGAGCATCAGACCATCCCGGGCGTCGTCGAGGACGTCCATCAGATCATCGGGAACCTCAAGACCCTCGTGCTGGCGCTCGACGCCGACGTCGAGGAGGCGGTCCTCCGCCTCAAGGTCAAGAAGGCGGGCGCGGTGACCGCGGGGCAGCTCGAGCTCCCGGCCGGCGTCACCGTCATCGACCCGGCGCATCACCTCCTCACCCTGCAGGATCCGCGTGAGCTCTCGATCGAGCTGCACGTCAACAAGGGGCGGGGCTATGTGGAGGCCGAGCAGCATCCGGTCGATCGCTCGCTCCCGGTGGACCTCGTGCGCATCGACTCGATCTACTCGCCGGTGAAGCGCGTGAACTTCGCCGTCGCGGAGACCCGCGTCGGGCAGCGCACCGACTACGATCGCCTCACGCTGACGGTCGAGACCGACGGCACCGTGTCCCCCGAGGAGGCGGTGAGCTACGCTGCGGCCCTCGCGCAGACGCACTTCCAGTACTTCGCGAGCTTCGGCTCCTCGGCCGCCGCGGCGGTCGCGGTCCCGGGGGCGGAGGGGAGCTCGGATGCCGCCCGCCTCGCGGAGCTGCTCCGGACCCCGATCGATGACCTCACGCTCTCCGTGCGGTCCGTCAACTCGCTCAAGAACTCCAGCATCCGGTCGCTGGGGGATCTCGTCCGGCAGACCGAGACGCAGATCCTGCAGGTCAAGAATTTCGGCAAGAAGTCCCTCCAGGAGATCGCCGACCTCCTCGAGAAGGAAGGACTCAATTTCGGGATGCGGTTCGAGGAGTCGACGGCAGGCGTCCGGGTGGTCGATTGGGGCACCCCGCCGAGCCGTGCGGCCGCGAACGCGCCCGACGACGAAGAGGAGTAGGACCGATGCGTCATCGTAAGGCTGGCCGGAGCCTCCGGCGTACGTCGGAGCAGCGCCTGGCGCTCCTCCGCAATCTCGCGACCTCGCTCATCGAGCAGGGCGCCATCGAGACCACCGAGGCCAAGGCGAAGGAGCTGCGGCCGTTCGTGGAGAAGCTGATCACCAAGGCGAAGTCGGGCACGCTGCACGACCGTCGCCTCGCCGGCCGGCATGTGCAGAAGCGCGCCGCCGCGGACAAGCTCTTCCAGGACGTGGGACCCAAGCAGGCCGGACGGGCCGGCGGCTACACGCGCATCCTCAAGACCGGCTTCCGGAAGGGCGACGGGGCGGAGATGGCGCGCATCGAAATCATCCAGGAGGGCTGACCCATGGCCATCCAGCGCAATCGCTGCTACGTCTGCGATAAGGGCGTCGCCCACGGCAACTCCCGTTCGCATGCCAACAACTCGGTGCGTCGCACCTGGAAGCCGAACCTCCAGGTCGCCCGCATCGTCGAGGGTGGCAAGGTGATCAAGATCAAGGTCTGCACCCGCTGCCTGAATGCGGGGAAGATCCAGCGGGCCCCGCGCGGGGCCGCGGCCGCGGTCTGACGCCGATCGGTTCTCCGATGATCGTCGACGGGGGGAGCGTGGTGCGCTCCCCCCGTTTTGACGCGCGGGTGTCGAGATGAAGACGGCCCTCATCACCGGGATCACCGGACAGGATGGCTCGTATCTCGCGGAGCTCCTGCTCGCCAAAGGCTATCGGGTCGTCGGGCTCGTCCGGCGCTCCTCCACGACGCCCTACGATCGCATCGCCCATCTCATCGACCGGATCGAGCTCGTCTCGGCCGACCTCCTCGACCAAACCTCCCTCGTGGATGCGATGGCCGATGTGGCTCCCAACGAGATCTACAATCTCGCAGCGCAGAGCTTCGTCGCGACCTCGTGGAACCAGCCCGTCCTCACCGGGGAGTTCACCGGGCTCGGCGTGACGCGGATGCTCGAGGCGATGAAGCGCACGGTGCCCAAGGCGCGCTTCTATCAGGCGTCGAGCTCGGAGCAGTTCGGGATGGTGCAGGAGACCCCGCAGCGGGAGAGTACCCCGTTCTATCCGCGGTCGCCGTACGGCGTGGCCAAGGTCTACGGGCACTGGATCACGGTGAATTACCGCGAGTCGTTCGGCCTCTACGCGGTGAGTGGGATCCTCTTCAACCATGAGTCGCCGCGCCGCGGGCTCGAGTTCGTGACGCGGAAGGTGACCGATGCGGTCGCGCGGATCTCGCTCGGTCTGGCGAGTGAGGTGCGCCTCGGGAACCTCGATGCCCGGCGCGATTGGGGCTTCGCCGGCGATTACGTCGATGCGATGTGGCGCATGCTCCAGCAGGAGCGCCCCGCGGACTATGTGATCGGGACGGGCGAGACCTGGACGGTGCGCCAGCTCTGCGAGGAGGCTTTCGCGCACGTCGGGCTCGACTGGCAGCCGTACGTCGTCACCGATCCGCGCTTCGAGCGCCCCGCCGAGGTGGAGCTCCTCGTGGCGGATGCGTCGAAGGCGGAGCGCGAGATCGGGTGGACGCCGACGGTCCGCTTCCGCGAACTGGTGCGGATGATGGTCGATGCGGATCTCGCGCGGTATCGCGCGCGTGCCGACGGAGGGGTCGCGGTCCCAGCGCCGCCGCCGGCCAGGGGTTAAGGTGCGGCGCGCCCTCATCACCGGCGCTGACGGCTTCGTGGGCCAATGGCTCGCGAAGACGCTGGTGGCTCAGGGCTGGCAGGTCACCGGGACGGCATGGCATGGGATCCCGGCCGTCGGGACCCTCACCGCCGAGGAGCAGGGGCGGATCCGGTGGGAGGTCGGGAATCTGACCGCCGCGCGGGATCTCGGGCCGATGCGAGCACTGCTCGGGCGGGCGAACCCCGACGCCATCTTCCATCTCGCGGGGATGTCGTACGTCCCGACGGTCGGGGACGATCCGGTCACGGCGCTCGAGACCAACGTCGGCGTCGGGATCCGCCTGATCGAGGCGGTGCGGGCGGAGCGCGCGGCCTCGGGGCTCGATCCCGGTATCCTCGTCGTCGGGAGCGCGGAGCAGTACGGGCGCCATCCGGCGTCGGCCATGCCGCTCACGGAGAGCACCCCCTGCGAGCCCCGGTCGTTCTACGGGGCCACCAAGCAGGCGCAGGAGGACTTTGCCCTGGCGGCCGCCCGGGCCCATGGGCTCCGGATCATCGCGACCCGCTCCTTCAACCACTGCGGGCCGGGGCACGCCCCGATCTTCCTCCTCCCCGCGCTCGTCCAGCGGGTGCTCGAGGCGCGTCGCACCGGGGCCACGACCCTCCCCATCGGGAATACGGCGACGGTGCGGGATTATCTTCATGTGCGGGATGTGGTCGAGGCCTACCTCGCCCTGATCGACCAGGGGCGGGTCGGGGAGGCGTACAACGTCTGCTCCGCGGCGGGCGTCACCGTCGGGGAGGTGGCCGATCAGGTCATCGCCCGGGCCCAGACGGCCGTGCGGTTCGTGCAGGACCCGACCTTGCTGCGGCCCGCGGATGTGCCGGCGCTCGTCGGCGACAACACCAAGCTGTGCACTCACACCGGGTGGGTCCCCACCCGGACTCTGACCGACATCATCGACGATCACCTGCATGCCGCGTCGTGACGACCTGAAGCGCATCCTCCTCATCGGTTCCGGCCCCATCGTCATCGGGCAGGGGGCCGAGTTCGACTACTCGGGCACGCAGGCGGCGAAGGCGCTCCGCGAGGAGGGGTACGAGGTGATCCTCGTGAACTCCAATCCCGCGACGATCATGACCGATCCCGAGCTCGCGGATCGGACGTACATCGAGCCGGTCACCCCAGAGTTCGTGGAGTTGATCATCGCGCGGGAGCGCCCCGATGCGCTCCTCCCCACGATGGGCGGGCAGACCGCCCTCAACGTGGCGATGACCCTCCATGAGCGTGGCGTGCTCGAGAAGTACGGCGTCGAGCTCATCGGGGCCAATGCGCGCGCGATCGCCGTCGCGGAGGACCGGAAGCTCTTTGGCGAGGCGATGGAGCGCATCGGACTCCGTTGCCCACAGGGGCGGATCGCGACGACCTGGGAGGAGGCGCTCGAGATCGCGGAGTGGACGGGGTTCCCCGCGATCATCCGCCCCGCCTTCACCCTCGGCGGCTCCGGTGGCGGCATCGCCTACAACCGCGACGAGTACGAGCGGATCGTGAAGCGCGGGCTCGCCGAATCCCCGATCTCGCAGGTGCTCATCGAGCGCTCGCTGCTTGGCTGGAAGGAGTACGAGCTCGAGGTGATGCGCGACTCGGCGGACAATGTGGTCATCATCTGCTCGATCGAGAACATCGATCCGATGGGGGTCCACACCGGCGACTCGATCACCTGCGCGCCGGCGATGACCCTCTCCGATCGCGAATATCAGGTGATGCGCGATGCCGCGCTCAAGGTGATCCGCGAGATCGGGGTCGCTGCGGGCGGATGCAATATCCAGTTCGCGGTGAACCCGGCGGACGGGGAGATGGTCGTCATCGAGATGAATCCGCGCGTCTCGCGCTCGTCGGCGCTCGCCTCGAAGGCCACCGGCTTCGCCATCGCGCGCATTGGGACCAAGCTCGCGGTGGGCTATCGCCTCGATGAGATCCCGAACGACATCACCAAGACCACCCCGGCGAGCTTCGAGCCGGTGCTCGACTACGTCGTGGTGAAGGTCCCGCGCTTCGCCTTCGAGAAGTTCCCCGGTGCCGACCCGGTCCTCACGACCCAGATGAAGTCGGTGGGCGAGTCGATGGCGATCGGCCGCACCTTCAAGGAGGCGTTCCAGAAGGGGCTCCGCGCCCTGGAGACGGGACGCGCCGGCTGGGTGGTCGGTGAGCGGCCGGTCGATGATCGCGTCGCCGATGACTCCCTTGCCGCCGTGGAGACGGCGCTCGCGAAGCCGGTCCCGGAGCGGGTCTTCCAGATCAAGCGTGCTCTCCTACACGGGATGTCGGTCGAGGAACTGCATCGCCGTACCGGGGTCGATCCCTGGTTCCTCCGGCAGTTCGAGGAGTTGGTCGAGGCCGAGCGCGCCTATGCGGCGCTCGCCGAGGTCGATGCGATGAGCCTTCGGCGGATGAAGCGGATGGGGTTCGCCGATCGGCAGTTAGCCGCGTTGCGGCAGGAGACCGAGGGGGCCGTGCGCGCCCGTCGGTGGGCGCTCGGGGTGCGACCGAGCTACAAGATGGTCGATACCTGCGCCGGGGAGTTCCCCTCGAATACGCCGTACCTCTATTCGAGCTACGACGAGGAGTCGGAGGCGCCGCGCACCGGGAAGCCTTCGGTGATCATCCTCGGGTCTGGGCCGAACCGGATCGGGCAGGGGGTGGAGTTCGATTACTGCTGCGTCCGGGCCGCGCTCGCGCTGCGCGAGGCGGGGTACGAGACGATCATGGTCAACTCGAACCCCGAGACGGTCTCTACGGACTACGACACCTCGGACAAGCTCTACTTCGAGCCGCTCACCTTCGAGGACGTGCTCGAGATCGTCGAGCGCGAGCAGCCCCTCGGCGTCATCGTCCAGCTTGGCGGGCAGACCCCGCTCAAGCTCGTGAAGCCACTGGAGGCCGCGGGGGTCCGGATCCTCGGGACCTCCCCCGATGCGATCGACATCGCGGAAGACCGGAAGCGCTTCGAGGCGCTCGCACGCGAACTCGGGGTGATGCAACCCCCCAATGGCACGGCGACGAGCGTCGCCGAGGCGGTGGCGATCGCCGAACGGATCGGGTACCCGGTGCTGGTCCGTCCGAGCTATGTGCTCGGCGGGCGCGCGATGGAGATCGTCTACGACGAGCCCTCGCTTCGGGACTACTTCGAGCGGGCGGTGCGGGTCTCCGAGGAACGGCCGGTGCTCGTCGACGCCTTCCTCGAGGACGCGTATGAGGCCGATGTGGACGCGCTCTCCGACGGGACGACGGTGGTCATCGGCGGGGTGATGCAGCACATCGAGGACGCGGGGATCCACTCCGGCGACTCGGCCTGTGTGCTCCCGCCGCATCGGATCGCCACGGAACATCAGGACATCATGCGCGCCCACACCATCGCCTTCGCCAAGGCGCTCGGCGTGGTGGGGTTGATCAATGTGCAGTATGCGGTGAAGGATGGCCTGGTCTATGTGATCGAGGTCAATCCGCGGGCCTCACGTACGGTGCCGTTCGTCTCGAAGACGATCGGGCGCCCCCTGGCTTCGTTGGCCGCCCGCGTGATGCTCGGGGAGACGCTCGCGCAGCTGGGGTACACCCAGGAGATCGTCGCGCCCTATGTGGCGGTGAAGGAGGCGGTCTTCCCCTTCACCAAGTTCCGGGAGTTCGATCCGATCCTCGGCCCCGAGATGCGGTCGACGGGGGAGGTGATGGGGATCAGTCGGCACTTCGGCGAGGCCTTCGGCAAGTCGCAGCTGGCGGCGGGGAACGGCCTCCCGCGCGAGGGACATGTGATGCTCACCGTGAACCAGGGCGACAAGGCGGGGGCGGTGCCGATCGCGCGGCGCTTCCGTGACATGGGCTTCGGTCTGGTCGCGACCCATGGGACCGCCGACCATCTCGAGTCCGTCGGCATCGCGTCGCGGCGGGTGTTCAAGGTCAGCGAGGGGCGTCCGCATGGGATCGATCTCATGGTGAACGGCGAGGTGCAGCTCCTGATCAACACCCCGCTGGGCAAGAACGCGCAGCGCGATGACTACTCGATGCGGCAGGCGGCGGTCGCGAACCGCGTGCCGTACACCACGACCCTCTCGGGGGCGGATGCCGCCTGCGCGGCGATCGAGGCCGCGCGCGCCCACCCGGCCAGTGTGCAGTCGATCCAGGAATGGCAGGCGGAGCTGCGATGAGCCCGGCGCCCACCATCCATGAGTCGGCGTACGTCGACGAGGGCGCCGTCGTCGGCGAAGGGACGCGGATCTGGCACTTCTGCCATGTGAACCCCGGGGCCGTGATCGGCGCGCGCTGTTCACTCGGGCAGAACGTGGTGGTCATGAGCGGGACGAAGATCGGTGACAATGTGAAGATCCAGAACAACGTCTCGATCTACGAGGGGGTGGAGCTCGAGGACGACGTGTTCTGTGGCCCGTCGATGGTCTTCACCAATGTCGTGAACCCGCGCAGCCATGTGAGCCGCAAGCATGAGTACCAGCGGACGCTCGTGAAGCGCGGCGCGAGCATCGGCGCGAATGCCACGGTGGTCTGCGGCGCCACGCTCGGGGAGTACTGCTTCATCGGGGCGGGGGCGGTCGTGACGAAGGATGTGCTCCCCTACGCGCTGATGGCCGGCGTCCCGGCGCGGCGGATCGGATGGATGTGTCAGTGCGGGGAGAAGCTGGAGCCGCTCCCGGCCGGTGAGGCGCGGGGCGCGGCGTGGCACTGCCCGGTCTGTCAGGCGCCCTATGCGTCGGCGGGGGAGGGGATCGCTCCGGTCGGCGGTGCGACCGCGGAGGGGGGCGCCTGATGTCCACCGCGCCCGTGACCTTCCGGGTCGCCCTCGTCGGGTGTGGGCGGATCAGCGCGAACCACGTCGAGGCGATCGCCAAGATCGAGGGGCTCACCCTCACGGCGGTCTGCGACTCGGAGGCACCGCGCGCCCGAGCCCTCGGTGAGCGGGTCGGGGTGCCCTGGTTTACGGACTACGCCCGGATGCTCGCCGAGGCGCCGATCGACATCGTGACGGTCGCGACACCGTCGGGGCTGCATCCCGAGCATGGGATCCTCGCGGCGCGGGCGGGGAAGCATGTGATCAGCGAGAAGCCGATGGCGATCTCCCTCGAGGGGGCCGATACGCTGGTGCGCGCCTGTGATGAGGCCGGAGTCCGGCTCTTCGTGGTCAAGCAGAACCGGCTCAACGCCACCATCCAGCTGCTCAGACGCGCGGTGGAGAAGGGTCGGTTCGGTCGCCTGTACATGGGCAATGCCACGGTCCGGTGGGCGCGGCCTCAGGAGTACTACGATCAGGCGCCGTGGCGTGGGACCTGGGCCCTTGATGGCGGGGCCTTCATGAATCAGGCCTCGCACTATGTGGACCTCATGCAGTGGATGATGGGTCCGGTGCGCAGCGTGATGGCCAAGACCGCGACGATGGCGCGGAAGATCGAGGCGGAGGACACCGGGGCGGCGAGCGGGACCTGCGAGCGCGGGGCGATCGGGGTCATGGAGGTGACCATGCGCACCTATCCCAAAAACCTCGAGGGAGCGGGCACCCTGCTCGGGGAGAAGGGAACGGTCCGGATCGGCGGGACCGCGGTGAACCGGATCGAGCATTGGGAGTTCGCCGAGTACGACGACGATGACCGGCTGGTGGAGACGGCGAACACCGCCCCGCCCTCGGTCTATGGGTTCGGGCATGAGCCCTATTACCGGAACGTCCTCCGGGTGCTCCGTGGGGAGGCCGCGGCCGAGACCGACGGACCGGCGGGGCGAAAGTCGCTGGAGCTCATCTTGGGGATCTACGAATCGGCCCGGACGGGGCGTGAGGTGACCCTCCCGATTCGTTGACGGAGGGGGGCGGGGCGGCGATATTTAACTGCTTGGTGTTATTGCACTTCCGTCGTCTCATCCCTCTGCTGAGATCCCGCCGATCATGGCCGTCCCTCTTCTTGATCTGAAGGCGCAGCACGCGACGATCCGGGACGAGGTCCTCCCGGGCCTCATCCAGCTCATCGACGATCAGGCCTTCATCCTCGGCGCCCCCGTCGGGGCGCTCGAATGCGAGGTGGCTGGGCTCTCACGGACGCGGTACGCGGTCGGGTGTGCGAACGGCACCGACGCGATCCTGATCGCGCTGCGCGCCCTCGATATCGGCCGCGGGGACGAGGTGGTGACCAGCCCCTTCACCTTCTTCGCGACGGCCGGCACGATCCACAACGCTGGGGCGACGCCGGTGTTCGTCGACATCGATCCCAAGACGTACAACATCCGGCCCGATCTCGCGGCGGCGGCGGTCACCGCGAAGACCAAGGCCGTGATCCCGGTCGATCTCTTCGGGCAGATGGCGGCGATCGAGGAGATCCGCCGGTTGCTCCCGACCATGCCGATCATCGAGGATGCGGCGCAGAGCATCGGGGCCCGCCGGAAGATCGATGGCGAGTGGACGATGGCGGGGCAGGCCGCGACCATCGGCACCTTCTCCTTCTTTCCCTCGAAGAACCTCGGTGGCTACGGGGATGGCGGGATGATCGTCACGCAGGACGAGGCGATCTTCACGCGGCTCCAGCGGCTCCGGACGCATGGCTCGGTGCAGACCTACTTCCACGAGGAGGTGGGGTACAACTCGCGCCTCGATGCGCTGCAGGCGCTGGTGCTGAGCGCCAAGCTCCCGCATCTCGCGGCGTGGAGCGCGAAGCGGAGGGAGAATGCGGCCTATTACACGCAGGCCTTCGCGGATCTGGCCGAGCTCACCCCGCCGTACATCGATCCGGCGAACGAGTCGATCTTCAACCAGTACACGATCCGCGTCACGCGGCGCGACGAGCTCAAGGCCCATCTGAGCGCCAAGGGGATCGGACACTCGGTCTATTATCCGCTCCCGCTCCATCTCCAGCCCTGCTTCGCCTACCTCGGGTACCGGGAGGGGAGCTGCCCCGAGGCGGAGAAGGCGGCGAAGGAAGTGGTCTCGCTCCCCGTCTTCCCGGAGCTGACCCACGCGCAGCGGGACGAGGTGGTCGCGGCGGTGCGCGGCTTCTTCGGCAAGTAGGGCGAGGTCCACCACCGCATGTCTGCGCAGCAGAGGCTCCTCACCCGCATCGGGGATCGCTCCGCCGTCGCCGCTGTGATCGGGCTCGGTTATGTGGGGCTCCCGCTCGCGATGGAGCTCTGCGAGACCGGGTTCACGGTCGTGGGCTTCGATGTGAGTGAGCGGGTCTGCGCGCTCCTGATGCGCGGGGAGTCGCATATCCAGGATGTGCCGGCGGCGCAGGTCGCGAAGCATGTGGCGGCTGGGACGTTCGTCGCGACGACCGATGCGACGCGGCTCGGCACCGCCGACACGATCTCGATCGCCGTCCCGACCCCGCTCGCGAAGACGCGTGATCCCGACATGTCGTACGTCGTCGCGGCGGCGGAGACGGTGAGCGCCCAGGCGCGGGCCGGGATGCTGATCGTCCTCGAGAGCACCACCTACCCCGGGACCACGCGCGAGCTCTTGCAGCCGCGCCTCGAGGCGCGTGGGCTCGAGATCGGGCGCGATGTCTTCCTGGCTTTCAGCCCCGAGCGCGTCGATCCGGGGAACCCGGTCTACCACACGAAAAACACCCCGAAGGTCGTCGGCGGGATCACGCGAGCCTGCACCGAGGTCGCGACGGCCTTCTACGCCTCGACGATCGATACCGTGGTCCCGGTCTCCTCACCGGAGGCGGCGGAGCTGGTGAAGCTCCTCGAGAACACCTTCCGGTCGGTCAACATCGGGCTCGTCAACGAGATGGCGATCGTCTGTGATCGCCTCGGGGTCGACATCTGGGAGGTCATCGACGCGGCGGCGACGAAGCCCTTCGGCTTCATGAAGTTCACCCCGGGCCCGGGGATCGGGGGGCACTGCATCCCCCTCGATCCGCACTACCTGGCGTGGAAGATGCGCTCGCTCAATTACAAGACGCGCTTCATCGACCTCGCGAGCGAGGTCAACTCGTCGATGCCCGACTTCGTGGTGGAGAAGATCGCCTGGGCGCTGAACGACGAGGGGAAGGCGGTGAAGGGGAGCGCGATCCTCGTGCTCGGGATCGCGTACAAGCGCGACATCGACGATATGCGCGAGAGCCCGGCGCTCGATGTGATGCGGCGGTTGGACGAGCGTGGGGCCCGCGTGCAGTACCACGATCCGCATGTCCCGCACTTCGCGGAGGATGGGCATGCGATGGCCAGCGTCCCACTCACGCCGGAGCTCCTCACGGCCGTCGACGCGGTGGTGATCATCACCGACCACGCGGCGGTGGACTACCGGGCGGTCGGCGCGCAGGCCGCGCTGGTCGTCGATACTCGGAATGTGATGGCGGCGCTCGGGGCGACCCGCGCGCGCGTCGTGACCCTGACCTCATCGCGCCCGGCGGTGGGCGCGCGATCGGAGTGATGTCATGAAGGTGACCGTGGTGGGAACAGGCTATGTCGGCCTCGTCGTCGGGGCCTGTCTCGCGGAGACGGGCAATGACGTCATCTGTGCGGACGTCGACGCCAAGAAGATCGAGGGCCTCCATCAGGACATCCTCCCGATCTACGAGCCGGGGCTCGAGGAATATGTCCATCGGAATCGGGTGGCGGGGCGCCTGACCTTCACGACCGATATCCCCGCGGCGATCGCCGCGGCCGACGTGATCTTCATCGCCGTCGGTACCCCGCCCGACGAGGATGGCTCCGCCGACCTCAAGCATGTGCTCGCCGTCGCCGACCAGATCGGGAAGCATGCGGCGCGCGAGGTGGTGGTCGTCACCAAGTCGACCGTGCCGGTCGGGACGGCCGAGAAGGTCGCGGAGGCGATCCGCCCGCACGCGACGGTGCCCTTCCACATGTGCTCGAACCCCGAGTTCCTCAAGGAGGGAGCCGCGGTCGACGACTTCATGAAGCCCGATCGCGTCGTCGTCGGCGTGGCGAGTGAGGTCGCCAGGGAGCGGATGGGTGAGCTCTACGCCCCGTTCGTCCGGACCGGGAAGCCGATCATCTTCATGGACATCCCCTCCGCGGAGATGACCAAGTACGCCGCGAATGCGATGCTCGCGACCCGCATCTCCTTCATGAACGAGATCGCGAATCTCTGTGAGCGGGTCGGGGCGAACGTCGATCTCGTGCGGAAGGGGATCGGGAGCGATGCCCGGATCGGCCCCGCCTTCCTCTTCCCGGGGCCCGGCTACGGCGGCTCCTGCTTCCCCAAGGACGTGAAGGCGCTGATGCGGACCTCCGAGGAGCGCGGCGCCCCGATGGGGGTGCTCAAGGCGGTCGAGGAGGCGAATGAGCGGCAGAAGCACCGGCTCTTCGAGAAGGTGAGCGCGGCCTTTGGTGGGGCGCTCCGTGGCAAGCGGATCGCGCTCTGGGGGCTCGCCTTCAAGGCGAATACCGACGACATGCGGGAGTCGCCCGCCCTCGTCCTCATCGACGAGCTCCTCGCGGCGGGAGCGACCGTCGTCGCGCACGACCCGGCCGCGATGCACGAGACCCAACGACGCATCGGGGACCGCATCACCTATGCCCCCTCGAACTACGCCGCCGCCGAGGGCGCCGACGCCCTGGTGATCGTCACCGATTGGAATGAGTATCGCTTCCCCGACTTCGCGCGGGTGAAGGCGGCGCTCAAGACCCCGGTGCTCATCGACGGCCGGAATCTCTACGATCCGGCGAAGATGCAGGGCCTGGGCTTCACCTACCGGTCGATCGGGCGGGGGGGCGAGTGAGGGTCCTCATCACAGGGGCGGCGGGCTTCCTCGGGAGCCATCTCGCCGACCGCTTTCTCGCGGACGGGCATGAGGTCGTCGGGCTCGACAACTTCCTGACCGGTCGGCCGGAGAACATCGCGCACCTCATGGGGCACGAGCGCTTCGCCTTCATCCGGCACAACATCTCCGAGTACACCTACGTCCCCGGGCCCCTCGACGGGGTGCTGCACTTCGCCTCCCCGGCGAGCCCGGTCGACTATCTGGAGCTCCCGATCCAGACGCTGAAGGTCGGCTCGCTCGGGACGCACAATGCGCTCGGGCTCGCCCTCGCCAAGCAGGCGCGGTTCCTCCTCGCCTCGACCTCCGAGGTCTATGGCGATCCCCTCGTGCACCCGCAGCCGGAGTCGTACTGGGGGAATGTGAACCCGATCGGGCCGCGCGGATGCTACGACGAGGCGAAACGGTTCGCGGAGGCGATGACGATGGCGTATCACCGCGCGCAAGGGGTCGATACCCGCATCGTCCGGATCTTCAATACCTACGGGCCGCGGATGCGGCCGGGCGATGGGCGCGTCGTCTCGAACTTCATCGTGCAGGCGCTCCGTGGCGAGCCGCTCTCGATGTACGGCGACGGGTCGCAGACCCGATCCTTCTGCTACGTCGCGGACGAGGTCGAGGGGATCTATCGCCTCTTCCTGAGCCAAGAGCAGATGCCGGTGAACATCGGTAATCCCAACGAGTTCACGGTCCGCGAACTCGCGGAGCTGGTCATCGAGCTGACCAGCTCGTCCTCGGCGATCGAGTCGCTCCCGCTGCCTGCGGATGATCCGAAGGTGCGGCAGCCGGACATCACCCGGGCCAAGTCGATCCTCGGCTGGGCACCCACCGTGCAACTCCGCGAGGGGTTGCTGCGTACCATCGAGTACTTCCGCACCCTCCCTGGGACGGCGCGGCTCCAACCCCCGACCTGATGCGTCGCTCTCTCCTGCTGGTCGCATGGCTCCTGATCCTCCTGACCGGATGCTTCCGCGCCTTCAACGTGCGGAACTATCCGACCTCCGCCTCGCTGTTCGAGGCCGCGCTCGAGCGCTACCAGGCCAAGAAGTACGGTGATGCGGCCACGGCCTTCGAGCGCCTGACGCTCGACCTGCCGAGCCGTGATCCCCTCC
>JBMTXT010000022.1:0-21548 GCA_049453775.1 Gemmatimonadaceae bacterium
ACGCGCCTGCGGGGAGCCGACGGGGCCTCCGTTCAGGGCACCGAGACGGTGACCGAGACGGTATCGCGCACCGGGGAGCCATCGGGTCGCGTCGCCGGGCGGAAGCGATACTCCTGGAGCGTCTCGCGGATGCGGCGATTGTACGCATTGTCCTTCGACGGATTGAAGGCGATCAGCGTCGCCTTCCCGCGCTCATCGACGTCGAACCAGGCCACCATGGTGTAGGGTCGCACCCGGTTCGGTACCGGCATCGGCAGCAGGGCGAGGTTCGTCACTTGGGGAGGGTAGATCTCATTCGTCCCGCCCCCCGTTCCCGCCCCGGTCGCCGAGCCCCGTCCGGTCCCGCCCCCGGAGCCCACGCCACCGCCGCGCCCCGGCCCTGCCCCACCTTGGCCCTCCCCACCGCCGGCCCCGGTGCCCGATACGGCAGCGGCGGGGGCCTGGGGGGCCTCCGCCGCAGGCGGCACGGTGGCCGGAGGGGGAACGGGGATCTCTGGCTTCTTCTCGGCCGGCAGGACCGGCAGAGGGGTCGGTGCGGGGATCGGGGGTGGGACCGCCGCTGGGGCGATGGGAGCCGGTGCGAGCTGCATGTACACGAGCCGCTCCGCCCGCACCGCTTCGAGTCCCGACCCGGTGCGTCCCCCGCCCCCGCCCCCCGCCGGCCCCGCCCCACCCCCACCGGTGGTCAGCGGCTGATCGAGCGTCGCCGCCAGGAAGGGTGGGAGGAAGACCAGGACGATCAGTCCTACATGCACCAGCGCCGAGACGAGTGCCGCCCACCGTCCACGCGGCGATGGCTCCGGGATCCCTTGCAGGGACCGGAGCGACGGGCGTGTGGTGGAGGGGCGGGAGGACATCAGAAATCAGGGGCCAGGAATCAGGGATCAGGGCGGGCAGGCGCGTTGCGATGAGACGCAAAGGGAAAGCTAAACGGCTGCTCGAGGCTGAAGTCTCACAGCGGAACGCTTCAGCTTCCAGCCTTGAGCCTTGAGCCTTGAGCCTTGAGCCTTGAGCCTTGAGCCTTGAGCCTTCAGCCTTGGGCCTTCAGCCCGAAAATGATACGGCGGACGCCCCGGGAAGGGTCCGTCCGCCGTCACCATCGAACCACGCGCGACCGTGAGGGCCGCGCCGAGCGGGGCTCAGTTCGGCGGGACGCCGATCACCTTCACACCCGCCCCACGCGCCACATCCATCGCGTAGATCACTTCCTGGAACTGCACCTTCGGATCGCCCTTGACGAAGATGATCTTCTCCGGACGGGGCTCGTAGATCTCCGTGAGCCGCTCGAGAAGCTCGTCCTTGGCGACCGGCTCGCGGTTCACCGCGAACTGGCCGTCCGGGAGCACCTCGAGGACGATCTGATTCGACGCCGAGTTGGCCGCCGCGACCGCCGGGGTCGGATCCGGGAGCTGGATGTCGATCGCCTTCCGAACCTGCTGGACGAGCATGAAGATCACCAAGAGCACGAGCATGACGTCGATCATCGGCACGACGTTCGGCTCGTTGTTCAGCCCACCACTCTCACCGACTTTGGCACCCATGGTCGATCACTCCTTCTCGGCTTCGGCGGACGCGCCCGAGGCCTGGTCGGTGATGGCCGCGACGACGCGGACGCCGCTCCGAGACGCGACGTTCCACGCCTGCTGGACGATCTCATACGGGAGCTCACGATGCGCCTTCAGGTAGAGGATCGCGTCCTCTCGGCCCGAGTAGATGTTCGTGAGGGAATCCCCCAGCGTCGCGTTGTCGATCTTCTTCTTGTTCAGGTAGTACTGGCCGTACTTGTCGATCCCGAGGATCTGATCGAACTCCTCCTCAGGATGCGCCTTCAGGTTGACGCCGGACGGTGGCTCGGCGGCGAACCCCGACGCGAGCGCCGGGGTCACCACCATGAAGATCACGAGGAGCACCAGCATGACGTCGATCATGGGAACGACGTTGGGCTCCGAGTTGACGCCGCCTCCAGCCTTGACTGACACGCCCATGGGCGAGTCCTCCTCGCGGATGGTGGGGTCGCTTACTGCGCGATCGGCGCGCTGCCGGCCTGCGCCTTGGTGCTGAACTCGCGGGTGAAGCGTGACCGACCGAACTCCCCCGACACGCCACGGATGAGGTAGTCGATCATCTCCTTCGAGACGTAGGTCATCTCGGAGGTGAGGTTGTCGATCTTGGTCTGGAAGTAGTTGTAGAACCACACCGCCGGGATGGCGACGCCAAGGCCGAGGCCGGTGGCGATGAGCGCCTCGGCGATCGGGATGATGATCGCGTTGATGCCCGACGAGCCCGACGAGCCCATGAGGGAGAAGGCGTTGATGATGCCGACGACGGTGCCGAGGAGGCCGACGAACGGCGCAGTCGAACCCACCGTCGCGATGACGGCGAGCCCACGCTTCAGCGAGACGATCTCGACGAGCATGTTGCGCTCCACGGCGCGCTCGACCGAGTTGATGTCGGAGACGGTGATCGTGCCATCCATGATCAGCGGCTTGACCTCACCGAGCGCGCCACCGAGGACGCGCGCGACGTTCGACTTCTTGTACCCCTCGGCGAGGTTGATCGCCTCCGTGAGGTTGTCCTCCTCGAGGAACTGCGAGAACTCTGGCGCGAACTTGAGCGTCTCCTTCTGCGCCTTGCGGAGCCCCCACCACTTGCCGGTCGCGACAGTGAGCGACCAGAACGACATACCGAGGAGGAGGAACCAGATCCCCTTGGCGAACGCGGGGCTCTTCTCGAAGATCTCAGCGATGTTCATTTCCATGACTGCTTTACTCCTGGAGAGGGTGCTGCCGGTGAGAGGGAGTTACCGCTGACGGTTGAAGACGAACGGCTGCTGGACCAACTGCTTCACCTTCCGACCGCCGACCTCAGCGGGGAGGAACCGCATCGCGGGGAGCGCGCTGCGCACCGCCGCGGTGAAGAGATCGTGATCCGACCGGATCACCTTGAACGACCCCGACTCCACGCGGCCGAGGGTATCGACGACGAATTGCCCGAGGACCTGCCCCTCGACGCCCGCCGAGAGGAGGATCTCAGGGTAGCGCGGCGCCCCGCTCCCGGGGATCGGCGCCACCGGCTTCTCCACCTGGAAGTCGAAGAAGGGCTGGTCCTGGTTCACCGGGACGCTGCCGCCGACGACGCCAGAGGCCACACCACCAGCCACACCGCGGCCGGAGAAGTCCGCTTCATTCGTCAGCTTCTTGGAGAGATCGATCTCCGGGATCACATCCGGGATGTCGACGGGCGCGGTGAGCACCTGGAACCCCTTGGCGATCGGCGGCGCGGCCACCGCATCTGGCGGCGGCTTCTCCGGCTCCGGCTCGGGCTCCTTCTGCTCCTCGACCACGAACTTGGTGACCTGCTCCGCCTCGGCGGCGATGGTCTCGCCGACGTTCTTCGTCGCGACGATCATCGCGAACACGATGCCGGCGTGCGCGAGGGTCGAGGCCAATCCCCCACCCAAGCCCTTCTTTTGCTTCGGGCCCGACTCGATCAGGTTGTTGAACACGCGTCCGTCTCCACTCGTGAAAAGTCGCGTGACGACGGCCCATGTGGCCGCCGACTGCCCTGATTCTATGCGGTGTGGATTAACGGGGTAATCACGGAAAGATTAAGAATCAGTTAACGATTCATGAGCCTTCGATGAACCGGTCAGGCGGGCCCCGATTCCCCCTCTCGGAGGAGCGGCAACTGCACCGTGAAGGTCGTCCCCCGCCCGATCCGCGAGGCCACGGTGATCGTCCCCCCGTGGGCCTGGGCGATCCATTCGGCGATCGAGAGCCCGAGCCCGAGCCCCCCACGCTCCCCCCGCGACCGGGCCCGATCGGCCCGCCAGAAGCGCTCGAAGATGAACGGGACGTCGACCGAGGCGATCCCCACCCCGGTATCATCGATGGTGAACGCCGCCTGATCCCCCCGCCGTTCCAATCCGACCGAGACCGTCCCCCCGCGCGGGGTGTACTTGATCGCGTTGGTCACGATGTTGAGAAGGAGCTGTCGGAGCCGATCGGGATCACCCGAGACCGTCACGGGCTCGGTGCCTAACCGACGCACCACGATCCCTGCGGCCTCCCCGAGGATGGTCGCGGTCTCGAGCATCTCCACGACGAGCGGTTCGAGCGCGACCGGCTCCCGATGGAGATCGAACCGCCCCTCATCGGCGCGCGCGAGGGTGAGGAGCGAGTCCACGAGGTCCGCCATGCGCGCGGTGTTCGCCAGGGCATCCTCGAGCGGCGCCAGTTGCTCGGCCGGGACGTTCGGGTGTTGCATCGCGCGCTCGAGATTCGCCCGCAGGACGGTGAGCGGGGTCTTGAGCTCGTGGCTCGCATCGGCGGTGAACCGGCGCAGGGAGGCGAACGAGGTCTCCAGCCGCTCGAGCATGGCATTGATGGTCTCGGCCAGTCGGTCGACCTCCTCGGCATCCCCCTCGATGGCGACGCGGCGGTGCAGCGACCGCCCATGCTGGATCGCCTCCAGCTGCCGGGCCAGTCGCGCGAGGGGTCGAAGCCCCGTGCCCAGCACGCTGAAGGCGATCACGGCGGCGCCGAGGATGAGCAGGGGGATCGCGACGAGGCTCGAGGCGAACCCATCGAGGCGGACCAGGGAGAGCTCATCCGTCGGCATCCCCACCGCGATGCGCAGCGGCGCCCCCGCGCCACTCTCGGTGGTGAAGCGCACTCGGACATAGAGTCGCGCAGCCTCGAGCTGGACGAAGGCGGCGGGACGGTCCGGCCCGAAGAGCCCCGTGACCGCCCGCAGCAGGGTCTCCCGGTCGCGGGTGGCGAGATCGGCCACGGAGGCGCTGAGATAGAGGGGGCGCGCCGGGTCGGCGACGATCACGTACCCGGGCAGCGCGGCGAGGAGGCGGCCGGTGGCGGCGGACAGGGCTTCGGGACGGGCCGAGGAGTCGGCGGTTACGACCACCCCGCTGAAGCGTTGCGTCCCCCCCTGGGCGATCAGCTGGTCGGCGATCAGGGCCACCTCATCGACCCGCCGGCGGAGATCGCGCTCACCCGCCGTGCGTTCCGCGCTCAGGAGGATCGCCGCGAGGGCGAACAGGATCCCTGCCCCACCCAGCGCGGCGAGGGCCGTCAGTCGTCCACGCAGGCTCCAGAACACCGCTCAGCCCTTCAGGACGTAACCCACGCCCCGGACCGTGGTGATCAGCTTCTGGTCGTGCGCCGCATCGATCTTCTTGCGGAGATGGGTGATGACCACATCGACGATGTTGGTGCCGGGATCGAAGTGATAGCCCCACGCATACTCGGTGATCAGGGTGCGACTCATCACCCGCCCCGCGTGGCGCGCGAGGTACTCGAGGACCAGGAACTCCTTCGGGGTCAGCTCGATCGCCTGCCCCGCGCGTCGCACCTGATGCGAATCGAGATCGATCTCGAGATCGGCGACGGTGATCCGCGGCGAGGCCAGGGCGCGTGGCCGTCGGGCGAGCGCCTCGACGCGCGCCAAGAGCTCCTCGAAGGCGAAGGGCTTCGTGACGTAATCATCGGCCCCGGCGCGGAGCGTCTCCACCTTGGCGTCGATCGCGTCCTGCGCCGTGAGCACGAGCACG
Organism: Gemmatimonadaceae bacterium; assembly: GCA_049453775.1. Lineage (GTDB taxonomy): Bacteria > Gemmatimonadota > Gemmatimonadetes > Gemmatimonadales > Gemmatimonadaceae > Pseudogemmatithrix. The sequence goes on from JBMTXT010000022.1 coordinate 5,567, forward strand.
GGGCGCTCGAACCCCCACGCCCGCAGATTGCGGAGCACCTCGGGGCCCGGGCGTCCGGGCAGTCGCAGATCGAGGATCACGAGGTCGTACGGCTGCGATCGCGCCAGCGCCTCCCCCTCCGCCCCATCAGCGACGAGGTCGACGGTCCAGCGCTGCTCCTCGAGTCCGCGCTTCACGAACTCCCCGACGGTCGGGTCGTCCTCGATCACCAGGACCTTCATGCGCCTCCCGTGCCGCGCCGAGCCTGACGCCCGCTCACCCCGCGAGCTTCGCGATCTCGGCGAGGATCTCGGCGTTCTGCCGCCGGGTCCCCGGAGTCTCCTCCACGTACGACCACCGGACGACCCCCGCCTTGTCGATCAGGAAGTAGGCCCGCGTGGAGAAGAAGGCGGGGTGCAACACGCCGTAGGCCGTCGCGACCTCGCGCTTGAAGTCACTCCCGAGCTCGACCTTCATCCCGTACTTCGCCTTGAACTCCTTGAGCGTGGGGACCGCGTCCACGCTGATGGGCAGGACCGTGACATCCTTCGAGGTGAAGACATCGAAGTCCTCAGTGAAGGCGCACATCTCCTCGGTGCAGACCCCGGTAAAGGCGAGGGGGAAGAAAGCGAGGAGGACATGGTGCGTCCCGCGGTAGGACGAGAGGGTGACCGCGTGCCCGGTCGTGGTCTCGAGGGTGAAATCGGGAGCGAGGGAACCGATGGCGGGGACGGAGGCGGACATGGGCGGGATGGCAGAGGGTGAGGCGCCGGACGAGGCCAGCGCGCGCGAGGCGCTGCTCGAAAAGTAGCAGGTCATCAGGGACCCGCGCCCCCGGGCAACGCCGAGTCCCCGCCTGACGTATACTCGGAGAACCCACTTTCCCACGAGACGATGCCTCCACTCCGCTCGTTCGGCGCCGCCGCGCTCCTCGCGGCCCTCGCGCTCCCCTCCGGCGCCCAGGGGCGCCCGACCGATGGCTATCACACCACCCCCCGCCTCGGGGCGACCCTCGATTCGATCGCCCGTCGGACGCCAGCACGGGTCTCGGTCTCGGTCCTCGCCACCACCCCCGGTCGCCGCCCCGTCCACCTCGTCCGCCTCGGTGCCGACGATAAGCCCGCCGTCCTGATTCTGGCTGGCGCCTACGGGCCCCAGGTGAGCAGCTCCGAGGTCGCCCTGCGACTCGTGCGCGACCTCGCCCGTGATCCGAATGCCGCGACGCTCCTCGCACAACGCACGGTCTACGTGGTCCCCCGCCTCAACCCGGACGCTACCGAGGCCTTTTTCAGTGCCGTCCGCTGGGAACGCGTCGGCAACGACACCCAGTACGATGACGACCGCGACATGGCGGACGATGAGGATGGTCCCGACGACCTGAACGGCGATGGCCTCATCACGATGATGCGGGTCAAGGCGACGGATGGGGAGTGGATCCCCGACGCGACCGACCCTGCCCTGATGCGCCGCGCCGATCCCACCAAGGGCGAGCGCGGGATCTATCGCCTCCTCATCGAGGGCCGGGATGACGACGCGGATGGCGCCTACAACGAGGACGCCGTCGGCGGGACCGATCTCGCCAAGAACTTCGGCCACAACTTCCGTTTCTTCGGCGAGCAGGCCGGTCTCCACCCCTTCTCCGCCGAGGAGACGCGCGCGGTGGCGGAGTTCGTCAGCACGCACGACAACATCGCCGCCGTCTATGTGCTCGGGATGCAGGACAACCTGCTGAAGCCCTGGGAAGGACGACGCGTCCCGGGGATCGGGGGGAACCCGCAGGGGACCTCGGCGGGGGGCCCCTTCACCGCCTCGCTCCCCGAGGACAACGCCTGGTTCAGCGCGGTGAGCGCCGACTTCAAACGCCTGACCAAGTGGAGCGAGGGACCGACCTCCGCCGCGGACGTGGGAGATCCCCTCTCGTGGGCCTACTTCCACATGGGGCGCTTCGCCTTCGGTTCGCGCGTCTGGTGGCCCGGGAAGGCACCGGCGGACAGTGCGCGGCGCGCGCCGACCCCCGATCCATTGGCGGCCGAGCGCAACGACTACCGCTGGCTCAAGGCCAACCACCCCGCAGGGTTCGTGGAGTGGCAGACGGTGAAGGGCTTCACCATCGACGGCCAGCCGGTGGAGGTCGGTGGGTTCGCGCCGGGGGCGACGCTGAACCCGCCGGGGAGCGCTCTCGATTCCTTGGCCGCGCGCCACGGAAGCTTCGTGCGAAAGCTCGTGGAGAGCCTGCCGAGCGTCGTCGTGAAGGAGGTCGCGGTCAGTGAGGTCGGGCCGCGCGTCTACCGCATCCGGGCGACCGTGGTCAACGAGGGGTTCCTCCCCAGCAACGCCGCGATCGGCGTGCGCTCGCGCCTACCGCAGCGGGTCCGTGTGGAGCTCGCCCTGGGCCGTGACCAGCAGCTCTCCGGCGGGCGCCGGATGCAGTACGTGAACGCCCTCCGAGGGAGCGGGGGGAACGCGACCTTCGAATGGGTCGTCGTCGGCGCCCCGAACTCCACCGTGACCCTGACCGTGGGCTCGCCGCATGCGGGGCTCAGCACCCAGACCTTCACCCTTCGCGCCCGGTAATCGACGATGACCACACCATCCCTGCCATCGGTCACCGTGCGCCGCACGGCGCAGACCATCGCGGCACTCGCCGCGGTCGGCCTCATGGCCACCTCGCCGCGCTTGCTCGAGGCGCAGCCGATCCGGACGTCCCCGCCCCCGGCACGTGCCACGCAGCCCCCCGTCGCCGGCGCACTCGCCGCGCTGGGCTCGCCGCCGAATCCCAAGGTCGCGGTCAGCTGGGACCGCTTTTACGATCATGCCGGTCTGCATGAGATCGGCCGACGGCTCGCGGCCGCGCATCCAGGATTCGTCAAACTGGGGAGCATCGGGAAGAGCACCCAGGGGCGCGACATGTTCCTCCTCACGGTCACGAACTTCGCCGTGGGCGACGCTGATAAGAAGCCAGCGATGTGGATCGACGGGAACATCCACGCCAATGAGATCCAGGGCGCGGAGTTCTCCCTCTACACGGCGTGGTATCTCGCGGAGATGGCGGACCGCGTGCCCGCGGTCGATTCGCTGCTCCGGAACTACACGCTGTACATCGTGCCGTCGATCAATCCCGATGGCCGCGACCACTACATCCATCAGCCGAACACCGCGAGCTCGCCGCGGACGGGGCTCGCCCCGCGCGATACCGATGGCGATGGACGCGTGGATGAGGACGGCCTCGACGATCTCGACGGCGACGGCCACATCACGCAGATGCGCCGCCGGAATCCGAACGGGCGCTTCCGCGTCTCCCCCGAGGATCCTCGGCTCCTCGTCCCGGTGCTCCCCGGGGAGCAGGGGGAGTACGATCTGCTCGGACAGGAGGGGTTCGACAACGACGGCGATGGCGTCGTGAACGAGGATGGACCCGGCGTCTATGACCCGAACCGCAACTGGCCTTGGCGCTGGGCACCGCAGTACGTGCAGGGGGGCGCGGACCGCTATCCGGGCTCGCTGGTGGAGACGCGCAACATCATGGACTTCGTGATCGCGCATCCCAACATCGCCGGCGCGCAGAGCTACCACAACTCGGGCGGGATGCTGCTCCGCGGCCCTGGTGTGCCGCAGGACGAATACCGACCGCAGGATGTGCAGGTCTTCGATCAGCTGGGTCGCATCGGCGAGGAAGTCCTCCCCGGCTACCGCTACATGATCGTCTGGAAGGATCTCTACACGGTGTGGGGCGGCGAGCTCGACTGGTTCTATGGGGCCCGTGGGATCCTGACCTTCTCCAATGAGCTCTGGACGCCGTTCCTCTACTTCTACTCGCAGAATCAGCGTGGGGGCGGCGGGGGTGGGTTCGGCGGCGGGAATCCGCAGAACCGGCAGTATCAGACCACCGAATCACGCTTCAATCGCCTCTTGCTGCTCGGCGAGGCGATGGTCGAGTGGAAGGCGATCGACCATCCCCAGTATGGGCCGATCGAGGTCGGGGGGACGAAGAAGAACTTCGGCCGCGTGGAGCCGGGTTTCATGCTCCAGAGCGACGGGCATCGCAACATGATGTTCACGCTCTATCAGACCACGCAGATGCCGCTGGTCGAGGTCGATAGCGTGACCACACGGCCCCTCGGCGGTGGGCTCACCGAGGTCAGCGCGGTGATCGTGAATCGCCGGATCGCTCCGACCCACACGCAACAGGACCTCGAGAACCGCATCACGCGGCCGAACCTGATCTCGCTGACGGGCGGCCGCGTGGTCTCCGGGTTCATCATCGACAACCCGCTGACCGGGGACGCCACCGAACAACCACGGAACCCGGCGACGATCCGCGTGGCGAACATCCCCGGGCAGGGGGTCGTCCGCGTGAAGTGGATCGTCCAGGGGAACGGCCCGTTCGTCGTGACGGCCGACTCACAGAAGGGGGGCGTGGCCACGGGACGGTCGCGCTGAGCCACTGGTGGGGGCGACGCTTACGCGCGTCCCCCTCACGGTCCCCGGAACGACGCAGGGGGGGCGATGCATCTCGCATCGCCCCCCTCGCTGTTCACCGTCGGCCCGTCTCTTGACGGTCGAATGGAGCGTGCCGGGATCGAACCGGCGACCCCCTGCTTGCAAAGCAGGTGCTCTCCCAGCTGAGCTAACGCCCCGATAACTGGAATATACGGCACCGGGAGCTCCGGGCGAAGTAGAGCGACCCGCCCTCCCCGGATAGACTACAGGGTATGACGACACCACCCCTCCACGCCACGCTCGCGTGCGCCTTCTGCGGCACCTGGAATCGGGTCGCCGCCGACCGCGCCGCGGACCGCCCCAAGTGCGGCGACTGCGGGAAGCCGATGCTCCTCGATCGCCCCTGGATCCTCTATGCCGACACCTTCCGACGGACCCTCGACGAGTCGACGATGCCCATCCTCGTCGATTTCTACGCCGACTGGTGTGGCCCCTGCAAGATGATGGCCCCCGTGATGGACGAGCTCGCCTCTAAGCGGCTCGGCGAGGTCTTGGTCGCGAAGCTCGACTCCGATCGAGCCCAGGCGATCAGCCAATCGCTCGACATCCGTGGGATCCCCACGGTCATTCGGTTCGATCTGGGAAAGGAGACGCGACGGCAGTCGGGGGCGATGCGATTGCCAGAATTGGAGCGGTTCACCTTCGGGTGAGGGACCGGTCGAGACGATTCGGCGCCCGACCGGTCAATCGCGTACGACAGGCTCGCGCAGGACCTCCGCCACGGTCCGTCCGAGGGCTTGGGCGGCTCGTCTCGGGTCGTCCGATGCGCCAACCTGACGGATGCGGAACGTCGCCGTGACCACGTTCCGCTGACGATCAAACACGCTGACCGCACCGTCGGTCTCCCCGGGCGAGCGGCCCACGGGGGGGCGCTGAAACATCTCCACGCGGACGAGATACCGACTCGCATCGTCAGGCGCCGCGATGCGAGCAAAGAGCTGTGCGCCGTGCAGCGCCCCTTCCACTGCCTCGCGCGTGATGGTGCGAACATCGACACCATCTCCCCACACGGCGGACAGGACCTCGACGACGGCGGTCGCCTGACGATCGATCGGCTCCTGCAGGGGATGGATCCGGATCACCTGATCGCCCGCCGAGCCCAATCGGGGAGCACAGCCGAGCAGGAGCGAGAGCGTGAGCACGAGGGGAAGCGCTGACCGAGGCACCGTGACTCCAAGGCGAGAGACGATGCCTTCAGCTTCCGACAGGGAGCAGATAAGTGCAATCCCCGCAACCGGTTAGGCGTTATCCAATTAACGCATGGCTGCTTCACTGCCTCGGGAGGGAGCCCGACGAAGACGGGGGGCGACGCCATCGTGGCGCCACCCCCCGTCTCACACCCTGCCCTGCCAGCGCCTTACTCGTGCGCCGGGAGCGGCTCCATCGTCACCGGGTCGCACGGGACCTGCACCTCGTCACGATACGGCGAGGTCATCAGGAAGACGCGCGCCTTCGGGAAGGCGTCCATGAACTGCGCATAGCTCCAAGCGAAGAGGCCGAGGAAGCCCGCGAAGATCCCGACCTCCCAGAGCCCGAGCGGCGCGTGCTCCACCCGGGTGCCGTAGATCGACGGATAGATCTCAGTGTAGCGCGAGAACCAGAGCCCGAGGAAGGAGCTCGTCGCGAAGAGGATCATCGTCGGCGAATAGGTCTTGGCCTTCACCGAGAGCAGGCCGAAAAACGGCACGAGGAAGGTGAGGATCGCCGCGAGCATCGTCGTGGTCGACCAGGCCCCCGTCAACCGGAGCGTGAAGAAGTGCGTCTCCTCCGCGAGGTTGCCGTACCAGATGATGATGAACTGCGAGAAGGTCAGGTAGCCCCAGAAGGCGGTGAAGGCGAACCCGAGCTTACCCACGTCATGATAGTGCTTTTCGGTGACGAGCTCCGGGAGCTCCGGGAACTGGCCCTTCCACCAGCGGAGCAGGACGGCGAAGACCATGAGGGAGACCAACCACCCCCCCATGAAGACCTGCCAGCCGTACATCGTGCTGAAGAAGTGATAGTCGAGGGACATCGAGTGGTCCCACGCGAGGACGCACCAGCCGAAGCCGAAGACGAGGGCCATCGTGACGGCGAGCTTCCCCTGCAACGAGTGCGTGGAGTGCAGCTCACGACGCTCGTCGCCGAACCCCGCGCGCATCTTGGCACGCAGCCCCGCCGCCCACGAGGCCCCGAACTCGGGCGTCACGCCGACATCGAGGCGCACCGAGGTCCAGATATACCAGACCTGAAGCAGCAACAGGAGTCCAAACGTGATGATCGAACGGGCGTAGAAGAAGGTGTGCCCGAAGTAGAGCTCCTTCTCCGGGATCAACTCCCCCGTCCCGACGAGATCCCACCATGGGTAGAGATGGCTCTTCCCGCCGAAGAGAATGACGAGGAGTCCGATCGCCGCGAACGGCAGGAAGGCGACGAACCCTTCGAGGAAGCGGATGACGCCGCGCGACCAGCGCGCGGTGACGATGCGCTGCACGGCGACGAACATCACGCCCGCCGAGGCGATCGTGGTGAAGAAGAGCCAATTGACGAGGAAGGCCTGCCAGGCGCGCGACTCACCGGTCGCGGCCCCGAAGGCGAAGAGCCCGAGGCCGAACACCGCGAGCCCGAGCGCGACCTGCTTCAGCCCCGCCGGCATCTCCTTCGTCTTGAGCACCCCGACGAGCTGATCGCGCGGCGGGGAGTAATGATGCTGGCCGCTCATTCGTGACCTCCATTGTGGCCGGCGTCCGCCTTCCCAGCGGCCGCCCCATCCGACTCACCCTCGCCCTTCTGCTTCTCGACGATCCCCTCGACGCTCGGCTTCACGAACTTCGCCGGTACCGTCGGACCGACCACCGAATATCCTGGGAGTGCCGTCCCCGTCTGCCCCGGGAAGCCGACCGGCCCCGTGGCAACGGCATACTTACCCTGTAGGCCGCGGACATAGTTCACGACGTCCCAGCGCATCGCCTCCGGGATCCGATTGAACGAGGGCATCAGCCCGCGCCCATTCCGGAGCATCCCGAAGAGGTACCCATCGGTGCGTCCGCGCGCCGACTCGGTCATGAGGCTCGGCGCGAAGGCGTAGCCCGGGTTGAGCTGGGCAAGCCCCCCCTTCCCGTCGCCGAGGTCGCCATGGCAGACGGCGCAGTTGATCTGATAGAGCTTGTGCCCGTTCTCGAGCGACCGCGCGTCAGCGGCCGTCGGATTGACGAGCCCCGACATCGAGTCGATCACCTGCGGGAGGGGCTGGTACGAGACCTGCCACCCCGCCAAGACTGTCCCCGTGGTCGGGACCGAGCCCGACGGGTTGCCGCGGAACGGGGTCGTCTCCCCAGCGGCCGTATCGGTCAGGGTGAACATCTGCCAGGTGCCGACGGAGGGCTGCTGCTTCATGTCGGTGAGCCACTCCTCCTGTGTGCAGGCCGTCAGGAGGAGGGGCGTGAGCGCCACGAGCGCCAGCCGCGAGATCTGCATCCGATCACTTCTCACCGCGCACCTCCACCGCACCATGACGGCGCAGGATCGACTCGGCCTCGACCAGCTTCTCGGGGGCGCATTCGCAGAAGATCCCGTAGCTGCCGTAGCTGAAGCGGGGGTCGTACCCGACCGTCATGGTTAGACGCGGGATCCCCGCGAGATAGAACATCCCGAACACGGTCGAGAGGGCCCCGACCATGACCATCACCTCGAACCCGAACACCACATAGGGCAACCAGGTCGAGATCGCCTTGCCCCCGACGACCAGCGGCCAGTAGTTCGACCCCCAAATCGCGATCCAGAAGCCGAAGCAAACGCCGCTGAGCGCGCCAATCAGCGTGAACTTGCGCACCCCACTCATCGGGGGGTGCACCGCATGCTCGAGCTCATGACGCAACGTCGGCGAGAAGACCGTGAGGTCCCCCACCTTCCGCTGCTTCAGCTCCTCGATCGCCTCCACCGTGCTGTCGAGCTCCGAGAAGACTCCCAACATGCCGCGCATCTCAGTGCCCCCCATGCGAATGGGTATGCTTCATCTTCGGCGGGATGATCTCCTTGATCTCCGCGAGCGCCATCACCGGCAGCTGCTTGATGAAGAGGAGGAACCACATGAAGAACCAGCCGAAGGAGCCGATGAGGAGCCCGTAGTCGACCCAGGTCGGCATGTACGACGACCACTGCCAGGGCTCGACGTCATGCGAGAGCGAGGGCACCACGATCACGAAGCGCTCGAACCACATCCCGATGTTGATGAAGATCGAGAGGATCCAGAGCCAGGTCGGGTTGCGCCGGAGCTTCTGCGAGAAGAGCGAGAGCGGGAGGATCATGTTGCAGGTGAGCATGATCCAGGCCGCCCACCACCACTGCCCGAAGACGCGGTTCCAGAAGTAGTCCTGCTCGTACTTGATCCCGCCATACCAGGCGATGAAGACCTCGATCAGGTAAGCGAGCCCGACGGCGAGCGAGGTGAAGAGCACCATCTTCGCCGAGGCGTCGAGGTGGTTCAGGGTCACGTAGTGCCGGAGCCCGAACCACCGCCGCATCGGGATGATGATCGTCCAGACCATCGCGAAGCCAGAGAAGATCGCGCCCGCCACGAAGTAGGGCGGGAAGATCGTCGTGTGCCACCCCGGGACGATCCCCATCGCGAAGTCGAACGACACGACGGAGTGCACCGAGAGCACCAGCGGCGTCGAGAAGGCCGCCAAGAACAGATAGGCGCGGGCGAAGTGACGCCACTCGCGCTCCGTATTCCGCCAGCCGAAGCTCAGGAAGCCGAGGATCTTGCGGCGGATCGGGTTCGTCTCGCGGTCGCGGAGCACCGCGATGTCGGGGATGAGTCCGACGAAGAGGAAGGTCGTCGAGATCGTGAGGTAGGTGGTGATCGCGAAGACGTCCCAGACGAGCGGCGACTTGAAGTTCGGCCAGATGAGCCGCCAGTTCGGGTACGGGATCAGCCAGAAGAACTTCCAGGGCCGCCCGATATGGATGATCGGGAAGAGCCCCGCCGTCATGACGGCGAAGACGGTCATCGCCTCCGCCGCGCGATAGATCGTGGTGCGGAAGCCGGCGCGGAAGAGGTACAGGACCGCCGAGATCAGCGTCCCGGCGTGACCGATACCGACCCAGAAGACGAAGGTGATGATGTAGACGCCCCACATCACCGGCGGGTTGTAGCCGGCGACGCCCAGGCCCTGATGGATCTGATAGATCCAGCTGAAGGCCCCGAGCCCGAGGCAGGTGATCGCGAGCATCAGCGAGGCGAACCACGCCTTGGTCGGCTTGAGGATCGCGAGGATCTCGTTGTCGACCTGCTCGTAGCTCGTGACCGCAGGGAGCTGGATGTCCGCCGAGGCGATGTTCGGCCGGCGGCGGTCGTCGGGGTGCGCGAGAGTGGCCATGGGTCGCGCCTCCTTATGCCGTGACCGACGCCGACGGCGCCGGATGGTTGACCTTCTTCAAGTAGACCACCGCGGTGTAGGTGTTGAGCTCCTCGAACACGTGGTACGCGCGGCGATCCTTCGCCCACTTCGCCACCGACCAGTTCTCGTCCGCCGCGTCACCGAAGACGATCGCGCGACTCGGGCAGGCCTGGGCGCATGCCGTGGTGAACTCGTCGGGCTGCAGGTCGCGGCCCTCGAGCGCCACCCGGTTCTCGGCCTCCTTGATGCGCTGCACGCAGAAGGTGCACTTCTCCATGATCCCCTTCTGGCGGACCGTGACGTCCGGGTTGAGCTGCCAATGGAGGGGCTCCGGGAAAGCGTACTGCGACCGCGTCGGGTCACCATACCCGAACCAGTTGTAGTAGCGGACCTTGTACGGGCAGTTGTTCGAGCAGTAGCGCGTGCCGACGCAGCGGTTGTAGACCTGCACGTTCAGCCCGTTCGGGGCGTGATACGTGGCGTAGACCGGGCAGACCGGCTCGCACGGCGCGTTGCCGCAGTGCTGGCACATCATCGGGATGAAGTTCGTGTCGAAGTCCGGATGCTCCGGATCGAAGACCACGTCCTTCGGCTCCCGATCGATCTCCCAGTACCGCTCGAGACGGATCCACGCCATCTCGCGGCCCCGCGTGATGTTCGCGCCGAACCCGGTGCGATCGGGCAACAGGGTCGCCCCCTGCCACGCCGCGCCGACGGTCGGGATGTTGTTCTCCGCATAGCAGGCGGTGACGCACGCCGAGCAGCCGGTGCACTTGGCGAGGTCGATCGTCATCGCCCAGCGACGCTTCGCAGCGCCAGACCAGTGCTCGGGGTCGTACTGCCCCTTGTCCTTGGAGTTCGGCACGCCGAACTCACCCTGCGCGTCGTTCGCGGTGGGGGAGCGGAGTCCTGGGAGGAACTCGGTGCTCGCCTGCCCTTCGAACACATGGTGGCCGTGGCCCTCCTCCCCGGCGAGGAGCGCCGGGAGGGCGATCGCCTGCGCGATCCCACGCCCATGCTGGCGGCCGGAGCCTTCCGTGGTGACGATGCGCTGCTTCTTCCCATCGGCCTTGGCGAGGGTCGCCTTGGTGGCGCCGAGCGCCGCGCCGCCCGCGCGATCCTCCGCCGCGGCAAGGAGCTGCCAGGCGTTCTCACCCGCCTCGGCATAGCGGCCGGCGGCGGTGTGGCCACGCCCGAGGGCGATGGCGAGGGTGTCCGGGCGCAGCCCGATGTAGACGAGCGCCGGCGCGGTGATTGAACCCGCCGCCGTGGTCACAGTGACGAGTTCACCGTCGGCCACACCCATCTTCTTCGCCGTCTCCGGGTGCATCTCGACGACCGTCTGCCAGAGGATCTTGGTGACGGGGTCCGGGAGCTCCTGGAGCCAGGGCTTGTTCGCGCCGCGGCCATCGCCGAGGGTCGGCGAGAGGTAGGCGAGGAGGGTGTACTCCCCTACCTGGTCCGCGACGGTCGTGGTTCGCGTGGTCGCGCGCGCCGGCGCGGTGCGCGTGGCGACGGTGCCGCCGACGAGCGCCGTCGGGAGCGCGTTCTTGAGGTTCTGGTTCCCACCGACACGCGACGCGATGTACGCGCGGTAGTCGGCGAAGCCGTATTTGGCCGCGAGCGAGGGATCGCCCTTGGCGACGGCGAGGAGCACGTCGGCGGTCTGCCGCGTGTCGAACACCGGATCCATCGTCGGCTGCTGGAGCGAGAGCCGCCCCTTCACCGGCTCCGCGTCACCCCACGACTCGAGACCATGGTGGTCCGGGAGGATGAGGTCGCAGAGCGAGGTCGTCTCATCCGGCACGCTGGAGAAGGAGACCTTGAACGGCACCTTCGCCATCGCGGCGGCGAAGCCGACGCCCGGCGCGGTGGTGTAGGCCGGATTCGCATGGCGGACGAGGAGCATCGGCACCTCGCCGGCATTCATCCGCTCGGCGAGCGCGCGCATCTCGGCGTGCCCTGCGACGCCCTCGAACGCGAGATAGCCCTCGGTGGGCTTGATGGTCTTGCCGACGTTGCCGCGCGCCTTGTTCAGCTCGGCGACGGCGGTGGCGAGTTCCCCCGCATCCTGCCCGAACCCGCCCGCGAGGAGTGCGCTGGCGCGCGCCTTCCGCCCCTCGGCCACGAGCCCCTCGATCAGCGCGACCCCCCCCCCCCCCCTCCGCGGCCGCGGCGGCGCTCCCCTTCCCCGCGATCGCGTTGACGATCGCGAGCTCGGAGCCCGGCTTGGCGGGGATCCACTGATCGGCGTTGAGGCCGGTGAGCGAACGACGCGCCCCAACATAGATGAAGCGCGGGGCGCCCTCGACCTTGCCACGCGCCTCAGCGAAGGCGAGCTGCTGCGGGACCGGGAGGCCCCACCCGTCGAGGAAGTCGGCGCCGAAGGAGACGATGAGCGAGGCAGCGGCGAAATCGATCGCCGGCCACGACGCCCCGTAGGCCGCCTTGTTCGCCTGCAGCACCGCGACCGGCGCCTCGGCGTCATAGCTGAGATGCGGCGCGATCCCGAAGCCCGAGAGCACACCGTCGAGGAAGGCCGGGAACGAGCCCTGCTCGTGCTGGTTGACGACGGCGACGCGGCTCCCCTGCCCGCGCGACTTCACCTCGCCGAGCTTGGCCGAGAGGATCTGGAGCGCGTCGTCCCAGGTGGTCGGGACGAGGGCCTCGCCCTCGCGCTTCATCGGCTGGCGATAGCGATCCGGGTTGTAGAGCCCCTGGAGCGACGACTGCCCGCGGGCGCAGAGCGCGCCGCGGTTCACCGGATGCTCGGGATTCCCCTCCGCCTTGATCGCGCGACCATCGCGGACCTCGACGATGAGGCCGCAGCCGGCCGCACACTCGCGGCAGGTGGTGGCGTAATAGTTGGAGACGCCGGGGACCGTCTGGTCCGGCGAGACGAGGTACGGGATCAGCTTCTCGACATCGCCCGACGAGCACCCGACCGCCGCGGTCGCGGCACCGGAGACGCCGAGGACCTTGAGGAAGTCGCGGCGCTTGACGCCTGCCGACGAGCCGGTCTCAGACACGGAGGTATCCACAGTCATCGCGTCGTCCTAGTAGTGGCAGGTGGCGCAGTCGTACGTCGCCTTCTTCTTGGGCAACGCGAGGGTCGCGGAATCGGGCTCGAGGCCCGCCGCGCGGACGCCCTCCGCCGGATCGTAGCCGTTCACATGGCACTGCACGCACCACCCCATGTTGAGGCTCTGCGCCATGAAGACCTGCGGCATGTTGTTCACCTGGCCGTGGCAGGTCTGGCAGGTGACGCCGGCATTCACGTGACGCATGTGCGGGAAGTGCACATACTCCGGGACCTTGTGGATGCGGACCCACGGGACCGGCTGCTTGTTGTTCCAATATTCGGTCAGCTTCACGATCTCCGGGCGTCCCGCGCCGACGATCGTGTGACACCCCATGCAGGTCGCGACCGCGGGGAGGCCCGGGTCCGGCGACTGGTTGGCGGCATTGTGACAGAACGCGCAGTTCATCTTGAGCGCGTTCACATGCACCGGGTGCGGGAACTTGACGGGCTGCTCCGGAGAGTAGCCGATCCCCCCCCCGAGGTAGTTGGTGTAGCCAGAGGCGCCGCTGTAGGCCCAGGGGCCGGGCTTCGCCTTGCCGAAGGCCTCACGATTCGCCTTCTCGGTCGCCGTCTCCTCGGCGCCGGCAGGAGCCGGCGTCTCGGCGGACTGGGACCCCGCATAGGCGGAGAGCATGGTGGCCACGAGGGCGATCGCCACCATCCCTGGGATCATGACCCACTTCCTACGAGCCGTCATACGCCAGACCTGGAAAAGGGAGAAACCCGACTGAAGCATTCGGCTTGTGAATGATTTCACAAGCACGACAGCTCGGAAAAATGACCCGTTACCCTACCCCACGCAAGCGCCGCGCGCGCTCACTCCAACCCGCGCTTCACCCGGTCGATCGTCCGCAACACCTCGATCGCCATCGCCCGCACCAACGTCAGCTCTCGCGAGTCGGGACCCGCGCGATTCAGTAATGAACGGACCGATCGCATGATGTGTTCCGAGTTCCGGGTCCGGTAGAAGGCGATCGCCGCCAGGCTCCGGTCGATATCCCCCAGCGCGCGCTCCCACTCCTCGTGCTTGGGGAGGGCAGCGTGGTGCTTGTGGCGCGCGATGGTCCGGGTGGCATCGCCGGCGGCGAGATGGAGTTCGTACGCGGCGACGAGGACCGCCTGCGCGACGTTGAGCGAGGCGTGCTCCGTGGTGGGGATCGTCACCATCACGTGGGCCAGGTCGATCGCCTCGTTGGGGAGGCCATGGTCCTCCTGGCCGAAGAGGAGGGCGACCCGTCCCCGCGGCGCGGCGGCCAGGAACCGCGGCGCCAACTCCCGCGGGGTGGTCACCGGCCAGCGATGGGCGCGCCGCTTGGCGCCGAAGGCGGCGACCCGCACGCAGTCGGCGAGCGCCGCCTCGAGGGTGTCGAAGTGCCGGATGCGCTCGACGAGGTCGCGGGTCCCGTGCGCCACCCCTTCGATCCGCCAGGGGTCGTAGGCCACCGGCTGGACGAGTCGCAGGTCGGAGAGCCCCATGTTCTTCATGACACGGACCGTCCCTGCGATGTTCACGGGATCTTGGACCTTGTTCAGGACCACGGTGACGGCGTCGAGGAGGGACATGCGGGTAGGAAGCTAAGCCTCTCCACTACATTTCGGCGCCATGGACACCCTGCTCGAACTCTTCCATCAGCTGAAGGACCTGAACGGCCTCGTCACGACGGCGGGGTACGCCGGCGTCACCGCGATCATCTTCATCGAGACCGGGCTCCTCTTCCCTTTCCTCCCTGGGGATTCACTCCTCGTGACCGCCGGCCTCGTGGCGGTGACGGGCACCCTCAACGTCTGGACCCTTGGGGTGGTCTGCTCGATCGCCGCGATCGTCGGGGATCAGATCGCCTACGCGATCGGCCGCCGCTCCGGACAGGCGCTCTTCAGCCGCCCCGACTCGCGCTGGTTCAAGCAGGAACATCTGCGCGCGGCGCAGGCGTTCTACGAGCGACACGGCGGGAAGACGATCATCCTCGCGCGCTTCATGCCCTTCGCGCGCACCTTCGCACCGGTCGTCGCGGGCGCCGCTCGCATGCACTACCCGATGTTCGTCTTCTACAATGTGATCGGCGGCCTGGCCTGGATCTGGTCGATGCTCCTGACCGGGTACTACGTGGTCCGCGTGGTCCCGGGCCTCGAGGCCCACGTGGAGAAGCTGATCATCGGCATCATCTTCGCCTCGATCCTCCCGGGGATCATCGGCTGGCTCAAGAGCAGGGGTCAGGGGTCAGGGGTCAGGTAGCAGGTGCCGGCATCGCCCTCCTCGAACCCGCTCCGCTGTTCTCTGTCACCTGTCACCTGTTTCCTGACACCTCTCACCTGGTACCTCACCCATGGCATTCTCCCTCCCCGCCCTCCCCTACGCCCCTGAGGCGCTCGAGCCACACATCGACGCGCAGACGATGCAGATCCACCACGGCAAGCATCATCAGGCGTACGTGACGAATCTCAACGCGGCGATCGAGAAGGCCCCCGAGCTCGCCTCGTGGAATCTCGAACAGCTCTGCCGCGACATCGCCAAGGTCCCCGAGAGCGTGCGCACCGCGGTGCGCAACAACGGCGGTGGCCACTGGAACCACGCCCTCTTCTGGGAGCTGATGGCCCCGAACGCCGGTGGGGCCCCGAGCGGCGCCCTGGCGACGGCGATCGACACCGCCTTCGGGGACTTCGCCAAGTTCCGCGACGCCTTCAAGGCGGCCGCGGTCGGCCGCTTCGGCTCGGGCTGGGCCTGGCTCGTCGCGGCGAAAGATGGGTCGGTGACCATCGAGAGCTCGCCGAATCAGGACAACCCGTTGATGGAGGGACGGCATGCGATCCTCGGGCTCGACGTCTGGGAGCACGCCTACTACCTCCGCTACCAGAACCGCCGCCCGGACTACATCGACGCCTGGTGGAACGTGGTGAACTGGGGCGCGGTGAACGCGCGCTACGACGCGCGGTAAGCGCCGTCGGCTCGCATGGAACGACGAAGGGGCCGCCCTGCGGGGCGGCCCCTTCGTGCGTCAACCCCTCAGCGGCCCGCGCGCCGCGGCCGGGTCCCGGAGACGAG
>JBMTXT010000023.1:0-21461 GCA_049453775.1 Gemmatimonadaceae bacterium
CCGAGCGGTGGGGGGGTGAGCAGCTGCGGACCGCGGGGGCGCGTGCGCTGGCGATGCGGCCGAGCCTGTGGCTCGCCGACGAGCCTTCGGGGAACCTCGACGCGCCGAACGCCGAGCGGTTGCACGACCTGCTGGCGGCGCTGACCGGGGAGACGGGGGTCGGTGTGGTGGTGGTGACGCACAATCGCTCGCTGGCGGCACGCGCCACGCGGGTGTGGCAGTTGGAGGCCGGGCGACTTCGCGCCGGGTCCGCGGACGACGGAGGGATGTGATGGTGTGCGACCAGTGTCGGGAGCGCGATGCCGTGGTGCATCTGACGCAGATCGTCGGGCAGACGGTCGCGCAGGTGCACCTCTGCGAGCAGTGCGCCGCCGAGCGCGGGATCGAGACCACCGTCACGGAACCGACCCATCCGCTCGGGGATTTCCTGCAGGCGGTGCAGCAGCAGGCCGCGCAGCTCCCGGGCGATGCCGCGCGCTGTGCCTACTGCGGGACCTCGCTCCGGGATTTCCGCGCGAGTGGTCGGCTGGGCTGCGCGCAGTGCTACGGGGCGTTCGAGCAGAGCTTGCGAGAGCTGCTCCGGCGCGTGCACGGGTCCACACGGCACGAGGGGTGGCGGTATGCCCCCGCGGCGTCGTCCGACGAGGCGCCCGATCGTGAGGGGACGCTACGCACCCTCCGCGATCGGCTCCAGCGCGCGATCGCCGATGAGGCGTTCGAGACGGCGGCGGCACTGCGAGATGAGATCCGGGGGCTCGAATGACGCTCGACCTCTCGCTCCTGCCCGATGGGGGGCTGCACTGGCTTATCGCCTCAGGGGAGCATGCCGGGATCGTGATCTCGTCCCGGATCCGGCTGGCCCGGAACGTATCGGGCGTCGCCTTCCCGATG
Source organism: Gemmatimonadaceae bacterium (assembly GCA_049453775.1). Lineage (GTDB taxonomy): Bacteria > Gemmatimonadota > Gemmatimonadetes > Gemmatimonadales > Gemmatimonadaceae > Pseudogemmatithrix. Next base: position 892 of record JBMTXT010000023.1, read on the forward strand.
CGCGCGCGCGAGGGGGAGCGGCTCCGGGTGCTCCAGGAGGTCCGCGACGTGATGCCGCGGGTGGCCTCGCTCCGCGACGGGGCCTTCGTGCGCGTGGACGAGTGCTCGGCCCAAGAGCGGCTCCTCCTGCATGAACGGCACCTGGTGAGCCGTGAGCTCGCGGGGGTCGACCGCAAAGGGGCGATGCCGGGAGCGGGCGGGGTGATCGTGACCGGCGATGCGGGCGTGATGGTCAATGAGGAGGACCATCTCCGAGTGCAGACCTTCCGATCGGGGTTCGACATCGCGGGAGCGCTCCGGGATGCCGAGCGGATCGACCGGGAGCTCGGGGCGGCCTTGCCCTACGCCTGGCACCAGGAGTTCGGGTTTCTCACCGCCTGTCCGACGAACACCGGGACGGGGATGCGGGCCTCCGTGCTGATCCACCTGCCGGGGCTCGTGCTGACGCAGGAGATCCAGAAGGTCCTGCAGGGTTTGCAGCACATGGGGCTCACCTATCGCGGGCTGTATGGGGAGGGGAGCGACGTCGTCGGGAACTACTTCCAGATCTCCAACCAGACGACCCTCGGCCGGACGGAGGACGAGCTGGTCGACCAGCTGACGCGGGTCGTGCGGCGCGTGATCGAGCGGGAAGAGGAGGCCCGACGGGTCCTACAGCGTGACGCCGGCTATATTATCGAGGACAAGCTGTGGCGCGCCTACGGCACGTTGCGGCATGCGCGAAACCTGCCGCCCGAGGAGGCGATGACCCTCCTCAGCGCGGTGCGGCTCGCGGCGGGACTGAACCTGCTGTCCGGGCTCAGTGTATACACGCTGAACAAGCTGTTGATCTTCAGCCAGTCGGCGCATCTCGCGCAGGCGGAGGGGCGGCCCCTCACGGAGGGGGAGGCGAACCTCGCGCGCGCGAAATATGTTCGGCAGGTCTTGGCGCACGAGGCACGACACACCGGGTGACCCGCCAGACGGGTCGTCGAGGCGATCTATGAACGGATACAATTTCACCGAACGGGTGCGAAAGGTCTTGGCGATGGCGCGCGAGGAGGCGGCGCGGCTCCATCACGAGTACGTCGGCACCGAGCATATCCTGCTGGGGCTCATTCGCGAGGGCGAAGGGGTCGCGGCCGCGGTGCTCAACAACCTCAGCGTCGACCTCGAGGAGATCCAGCAGAAGATCGAGGAGACCGTGAAGAAGGGGAAGGCGGCGCAGGCGGCCGGTCCCGATCTCCCGTATACGTCGCGTGCGAAGAAGGTGCTCGAGCTGGCCATGGGTGAGGCGCGCGAGCTCAATCACAGCTATGTGGGGACGGAGCATCTCCTCCTGGGCCTCCTCCGCGAGGAGAAGGGGATCGCCGCGCAGGTGCTGACCGACGCGGGGGTGAACCTCGAGGCGGCGCGGGCGGAGACGCTGCGGCTCCTCGGGACCGAGATGCCGTCGACGGGCGAGGCGGCCCCCGCGGCGGCTGGGGCCGCGGCGGCGGCGTCGACCGGGAAGGGGGAAAAGAAGTCCAAGACGCCGGCGCTCGACCATTTCTGCCGCGACCTCACGGTGCTCGCCGCCGAGGGGCAGCTCGATCCGACGATCGGGCGCTTCAAGGAGATCGAGCGGGTGATGGAGGTCCTCTCCCGTCGCAAGAAGAACAACCCGGTGCTCATCGGCGAGCCGGGGGTGGGGAAGACCGCGATCGTCGAGGGGCTCGCCCAGATGATCGCGACGAACAACTGCCCCGACTCGTTGCGCGACCATCGCGTGCTCTCACTCGACATGGCCGCGGTGATCGCGGGGACCAAGTATCGTGGGCAGTTCGAGGAGCGGCTCAAGGCCGTGATGAACGAGATCGCGCAGAACAAGCAGATCATCCTCTTCATCGACGAGCTCCACACCCTCGTGGGGGCCGGAGCCGCCGAGGGGGCGATCGACGCGAGCAACATGCTGAAGCCGGCGCTCGCCCGCGGCGAGCTGCAGTGCGTGGGGGCCTCGACACTCAACGAGTACCGCAAGCACATCGAGAAGGATGGGGCGCTCGAGCGCCGCTTCCAGACGGTGGTGGTCGATCCCCCCTCGATCGAGGAGACGGTGGAGATCCTCAAGGGGCTCCGCGCGAAGTACGAGGAGCACCATCGGGTGACGATCCCCGATGAGACGCTGCTGATCGCGGCGAAGCTCTCGGAGCGCTACATCACCGACCGCTTCCTCCCGGACAAGGCGATCGACGTGATCGACGAGGCCGGGGCACGGGCGCGGCTCGCGTCCCAGGTGCCGCCGCCAGAGGTGGCCGACCTCAAGGCGAAGCTCGAGCAGGTGAACCTCGAAAAGGATGCGGCGGTCCGGGACCAGAACTTCGAGCTCGCCGCCTCACTCCGGGATAGCGAGCGCGATCTGCAGGGGCAGATCCGGGCGCGGCAGGAGGAGTGGGAGGAGCGTCGGCAGTCGATGCGGCCGGTGCTCGGCGAAGAGGAGATCTCCTTCATCGTGAGCCGCTGGACGGGGATCCCCGTGACGCGGTTGCAGGAGGCGGAGACCGCGCGGCTCCTGCGGATGGAGGAGGAGCTCCATGGGCAGGTGGTGGCGCAGGAGGACGCGATCAAGGCGGTGGCTCGGGCGATCCGGCGCAGCCGCGCCGGCCTGAAGGACCCGCGCCGGCCGATCGGGTCGTTCATCTTCTGCGGCCCGACCGGGGTCGGGAAGACCGAGCTCGCGCGGGCCCTGGCGAAGTTCCTCTTCGCCGATCCCTCGGCGTTGATCCGGGTCGACATGAGCGAGTACATGGAGAAGTTCTCCGTCTCGCGGTTGATCGGCGCGCCCCCGGGCTACGTCGGTTACGAGGATTCCGGGACGCTGACCAAGGCGATCCGGCGGAAGCCCTACAGCGTCATCCTCCTCGACGAGATCGAGAAGGCGCATCCTGACGTGTTCAACATCCTCCTGCAGGTGCTCGACGAGGGGCATCTCACGGACAACTACGGCCGCGTGATCGACTTCAAGAACACCGTCGTCATCATGACGTCCAACGTGGGGGCCAAGGACATCACGCGGAACCGGAGCCTCGGCTTCGGGGCGGCGGACCAGGCAGCGGACTTCACCCGGATCGCGGACAAGGTGAAGGAGGAGCTCCAGCATGCCTTCAACCCCGAATTCCTGAACCGGTTGGACGACGTGATCGTCTTCCATCCGCTGGGTCGGGAGCACATCGCGCAGATCGTCAGCATCCTGCTCGCCGATGTGCAGAAGCGGCTCGGGGACGAGGAGCTGACCCTGAAGCTGACCGAGAAGGCGGTGGACTTCCTCGTGAAGCATGGGTACGACCAGGCCTATGGCGCGCGGCCGCTCAAGCGGGCGATCCAGAAGTGGATCGAGGACCCCCTCTCCGAGCGGATCCTCCTGGCGGAGTTCAGCCGCGGGGACGAGATCGAGGTCGATGTCTCGGAGGATGGGACGCGGCTCTCGTTCCGGGCCCCGGTGCGGAGCGTCCCGAAGGCCTAGGGTCCAGCCGACCCTGGGGCCTTCCGACCGGCCCCCTCGACCCCCTCCCGCCCCCCGAACGGACCCCGGGGCGGAGGGACCGTTGAGGGGGCTGGTCGTGTATATTGTAAGGATGCGTCGACTTTCCTCGGTGGTGGCCGCAGCGGTCCTCGCGGTCGCCCCGTTACAGGCTCAGGATCCTGCCGAACTCACCGGGCGCTGCCTCGCCCCCGACTCGATCGCGGTGCGTGGGGCGGGGCGGATCTCGCGGGAGTCGATCCTCGCGACGAGTGGGATCGGGGCCGGGCAGACGCTGAACTTCCCCGCCATCCAGCGCGTGCTGCGCGACCTGTATGCGACCGGGGACTTCGAGACCGTCGCCGTCACCTGTGACCTGACGGTCCCGAACCGGGCGGTCATCGTGCTCGCGGTGTCCGAGCGCCCCCTGTTGCAGACGGTCGATGTCGCGGGGCCCAAGCGGCTCTCCCAGCGGCAGGTCGAGGATCGGGTGGAGCTCCTCGTGGGGCGGCCGGTCGATCCCGCCGCCCTCGCGAACTCGATGCGCCGGATCGACTCGCTGTATCAGGCGAATGGGTTCTATCTCGCCCGGATCACCCCGGAGACCACGATGGTCGGGGACCGGATGAAGCTCACCCTGCGCGTGGATGAGGGCCGCCGCCTCGCCATCGCCGGTATCGACGTGCGCGGGAACACCCTCGTGAAGGACCGTGAGGTGGTCGGCGTGATGAAGACCAAGCCCGAAGGGTTCTTCTTCTTCCGGCGCGGCGAGTTCAACGAGGACACCTACGCCACCGACCTCGGGGAGAAGATCCCGAAGCTCTTCGCCGACCGCGGGCATGTGGATTTCCAGATCACGAATGACACCCTCAAGGTCGACCGGGCTCGGGGCAAGGCGCTCCTCGAGCTCGAGGTGCAGGAGGGGCCGCAGTATCGGGTGAAGGCGTTCGAGGTCGTGGGGAATCGGCGCTTCTCTACCGAGGAGATCGCGGCCCGGTATCCCTTCACGACGCGGGAGCCCTCCCTCACGGAGCGGGTGCAGGGGCTCGTTCGGCGCCGGGCCCCCGCCACCGACATCTTCGACCGGTCGCGCTGGGATGAGGCGACGCAGCAGATCAGCACCCTCTACAGCAACGAGGGATACATCTACGCGCAGGTGCGTCCGGTGATCGAACGGGATCCCTCCGATAGCGCGGGCTATGTCCGCCTGCGGTGGGATATCCAGGAGGGGACCCCGGCGATCATCAATCGCGTCGACATCCTCGGCAACGACTTCACCGTCGAGAACTGCATCCGCGACCAGTTGGTGATCATCCCTGGGGATGTGTTCAACCAGGAGCGGATGATCCGGAGCTGGCGGAGCATCTCGAACCTCGGTTTCTTCGAGTCGCCCCTCCCGTTCCCTGACGTGCGCCCCGCCAACGAGGAAGGGGATGTCGACCTCGTCTTCCGGGTGAAGGAGAAGCGGACCGGGAACGTGAACTTCGGCGCCTCGGTCGGGCAGGGAGTCGGGCTCGGTGGCTTCATCGGGCTCGAGCAGCCGAACCTTTTCGGCAAATGCAAGCGTGGGTCGCTGCAGTGGCAGTACGGGCAGTTCATCAACGACTTCAACTCGTCGTATGTGGATCCGCAGATCCGCGGCTCCCTCATCTCCGGGCAGGTGAACGCGTACCGCTCGCAGGCGCGCTTCCGGATCGCCGATCTCGGGCGGACCACGCGGACGGGCGGGACGCTGCGCGTCGGCTTCCCCTTCCCGCGGAGCCGGTTCGCGCGCGTCTTCGTCTCCTACGGACTGGAGGGGGTGCGCTTCGGCACGGATGGGCTCCTCGGATCGGTCACCACCGACCAGTGCGCGGGATGTATCCGGAGCACGGTGGGAGTCGACATCAGCCGCGACACGCGCCTCGACATGCCGTTCGCGACCGAGGGACAGCTCCAGTCGTTCAGCGCCGCCTTCAACGGCGGCCCGCTTGGCGGGACGGCGACCTACCAGCGCTACACCACCGAATTCCGGAACTACACCATCATCGGGCGCCTCGGGGGGTCGAAGCCGGGGAGCCAGCCGCTGCGGCTCACCTTCGGCCTCTCCACGCGGGCCGGGGCGGTGTTCGGTGACCCGGGGCAGTTCTTCTGGTCGCAGCAGTTCTCCTTGGGCGGGGTGCAGTTCGGCGAGCCCTTGCGCGGCTATCCCGAGTTCTCGATCACGCCGAATGGCTTCACCACGGCGACCGGGACCTTCAACGCCCAGCGGGAATCGTTCGGCAGCGCCTTCTTCGTGAGCACGGCCGAGGTCGGTCTGCGGTTCAATCAATCGGTGTACATCAACATGTTCTACGATGCGGGCAATCTCTGGGCGCGCCCACGGGACTTCGATCCCACGCGGCTCTTCCGGGGTTCCGGCGTCGGTCTCAGCACCGTGACGCCGCTCGGGCCATTGGGCATCGATTATGCCTATGGCTTCGATCGGCGTGACGCGTTCGGTCGCCCCGACCCGAAGTGGCAGTTGCACTTCCGGCTCGGTCAGGTCTTCTAACCCTTCGGAGTGTCCTCACCCATGTTCGTCCGTCTTCGCGGCCTCGTGCTCGCCGCCCTCACCGTCGCGGCCCTGGCCGCCCCCGCCGCCGCCCAGAGCAAGGTGGCCTTCGTCGACACGCGCAAGATCCTGCAGGAGATGCCGGGTCGGAACCAGATCGAGGCCCGTCTGCGGACCGAGATCGACGCGCTCGGCTCGCGTGAGAAGGTCATGGTCGATTCGCTCAACGCGATGCTGAATGCCTTCCAGAAGGACTCGGCGACGCTCACGCAGGCCGATCGCACCAAGCGCTTCACGGACATGCAGGCGTTCGATGCCCGCTACCGCGACACCCTCGAGGTGCTGCAGCAGGAGGCGCAGGCCAAGCAGGCGGAGGCGATGCAGCCGCTCTTCGATCAGATCCGCGAGGCGCTCGAGATGGTGCGGGCCGCTGAGGGGTATGCGATGATCTTCGATATGGGGGCGCAGGCGAACCCGATCGTCGCGATGGACAAGAACCTCGATCTCTCGGACAAGGTGATCGCGCGGATCCGTACGATGCCCCAGGCCCGTCCAGCGGCGCAGCCCGCGCCCGCCCGCCCGCCGGCCGCGCCCGCGGCCGGCCCGACGGGTCAGCCCGCCGGCGTCCGTCGCCCGTAATCGCGGCACCGGCCATTCGGAGGTCGCGGTCGTGACCGCGCCATCGTCCGGCCCCCTGCGGGTCGCTGACATCGCCGCCATGTTGGGCGCGACGATCGTCGGCGACCCGTCGGTCGTTGTATCCGGGGTCGCGCCGCTCGATCGGGCCCGACCCGGGGAGCTCTCCTTCGTGGCATCGCCGCGCTATCTCGAGCTCTTCGCGGCGACGGCCGCGAGCGCGGTGATCGTCACGCCGGAGCTGGCGGAGGCGGCGGGGCCCTGCGCGACACGGCTCGTGGTGGCGACGCCCCATGAGGCGATCCTCGCCGTGATCGCCCATCTCCATCCGCGACCGGTCCCTCCCTTCGCCGGGGTGCACCCGTCGGCGGTGGTCGACCCGGGGGCGATGGTGGCCCCGGAGGCCTGTGTGGAGGCGTTCAGCGTGATCGGCGCCGGGGCCACGGTCGGTGCGGGCGCGTGGATCGGGCCGCACTGCGTCATCGGGGCGGGGAGTACCGTCGGTCCGGAGGCGCGACTGCTCGGTCATGTCACGATCTATCCCGGGTGCCACGTCGGGGCGCGCAGTCTGCTGCACGCCGGCGTGCGTGTGGGGAGTGATGGGTTCGGTTTCGTCTACCGCGAGGGGGCGCATCAGAAGATCCCGCACGTCGGGGGGTGTGTCATCGGCGCGGATGTGGAGATCGGGGCCAACTGCACGATCGATCGCGGGAGCATCGATGACACGGTGATCGGTGACGGCACCAAGCTCGACAACCTCGTGCATATCGGACACAACGTGCGGGTTGGGCAGCACTGTCTGATGGCGGCCGGCTGCGTGGTGGCGGGCTCGGCGCGGCTCGAGGATCTCGTGACGCTCGCGGGACAGGTCGCGATCGGCGGCCATCTCACGGTCGGTCGGGGTGCGCGGATCGCGGCGAAGTCGGGCGTGATCAAGGATGTGCCGCCGGGGGAGACCTGGTCCGGGTTCCCGGCCCGGCCACATCGTGAGGAGATGCGACGCGCGGGCGCGGCGGCGCGTCTCCCGCGGATCATCGCGGCACTCGAGCGACTCATCGGTGGGGAGGTGGCCTCCTGATGGGGCGGCAGACGATCGCGCGGGCGATTACGGTCTCGGGGGTCGGTCTGCACCTCGGGCGTCCCTGTGCGCTGACCTTCGAGCCCGCCCCGGTCGGGCAGGGGCTCCAGTTCCGTCGGACCGATCGTCCCGGCGCACCGGTGATCCCGGCGCATGTCTCCGTCGCGGTGGCGGCCGAGCGTCGCACGCAGCTCGGCGCGGGCGAGGGGGCCCTGCACACGGTCGAGCATGTGTTGGCGGCGGTCGCCGGGCTCGAGATCGACGATCTGACGATCGCGATGGATGCGGCAGAGCCCCCCATCATGGACGGGTCGGCGGCGCCGTTCCGTGCGGCGCTCCTCGCGGCGGGGCTCGTCGATCATGGCGGCGAGGTCGCGGTGCTGCGGCTGCGCGAACCGGTGCGCGTCGTCGATGGGGAATCCACCTATGTGGCATCACCCGCCGACCGTCTGGCGCTCGATGTTCGGATCGACTTCCCGCATCCGCTCATCGGGGCACAGGCGGGGCAGTGGACGGTGACGCCGGCGAGCTTCGGATCGGAGCTCGCCGCCGCGCGGACCTTCGGCCTGCTGAGCTGGGTGGAGACGCTGCGCGCGAAGGGATTGATCCAAGGGGCCTCGACGGCGAACACGATCGCGCTGGACGCGACCGGGATCGTCGAGAACACCCTGCGGTGGCCGGATGAGTTCGTCCGGCACAAGGCGATGGATGTGGTGGGTGATCTGGCGCTCGCCGGCCGTCGCGTGGCCGCGCACATCCTGGCGACCAAGCCGAGTCATCGTGGGACCGTCACCCTCGTGCGCGCGATGCTCGCACAGGCGGCAGGGCACTCGAACAGGGAGCAATCGGTGGACATCGAGCAGATCATGCGCATCCTCCCGCATCGGTATCCGTTCCTCCTCGTGGATCGGATCATCGAGATGCAGGAGAAGACCCGGATCGTCGGGATCAAGAACGTCACGATCAACGAGCCCTTCTTCCAAGGGCACTTCCCGGGGCACCCCATCATGCCGGGCGTGTTGATCGTCGAGGCGATGGCCCAGGTGGGTGGCGTCCTCCTGATGGGGACGGTCGATGCCCCAGAGACCAAGGTGGTCTATTTCATGTCGCTCGACAATGTGAAGTTCCGGCGCCCGGTGAAGCCGGGTGATCAGCTGCGGATCGAGGTCGACATCGTCCAGTTACGGAGCACCATGTGCCGGATCAAGGGAGTGGCGAAGGTGGATGATGTCGTGGTCTGTGAGGCCGACATGGCGGCTGTGGTGCGCGACCGATGAGCACCCGCATCCATCCGTCCGCGATCATCGATCCCGCGGCGCAGCTCGGCGCCGATGTGACGGTCGGTCCCTGGGCGATGATCGGCCCGCACTGCACCGTCGGTGACGGCAGCGTCATCGAGACGCGAGCCGTCCTCGAGGAACATGTGCACCTCGGCCCCCGCGTGACCGTCGGCATCGGGTCGGTCCTCGGGGGGAAACCGCAGGACCTCAAGTTCAAGGGTGAGGTCACCACGGTCGAGATCGGCGAGGGGACGACCATCCGCGAGTACGCGACGATCAACCGTGGGACCTCGGAGTCGTACAAGACGACGGTCGGTCGCAACTGCTTCCTGATGTCGTACGTGCATCTCGCCCATGACTGCCAGGTGGGCGACGGGGTAATCATCTCGAACGCGACGCAGCTCGCCGGGCATGTGAAGATCGATGACCGGGCGATCATCTCGGGGCTCTGCGCGGTGCACCAGTTCGTGAAGATCGGACGCCACGCCTTCGTGGGCGGGATGTCACGGGTGGCCAAGGATATCCCGCCGTATGTGAAGGCGGTCGGGAACCCGGTGAAGCTCTACGGGCTCAACTCCGTTGGGCTCCAGCGGAGCGGCTTCGCTGAGGAGACGGTCGCTGAGCTAAAGAAGGCGTATCGATGCTTCTTCCGGTCCGAGGAGAACATCACGCAGGCGCTCGAGCGCGCGCGGGCCGAGCTGAAGCCGCTGCCGGAGGTCGAGGCGTTCATCGCCTTCGTCGAGGCGAGCGGGCGCGGGGTCGTGGTATGACGCGCCCCCCGGTGCGCGTCGGGGTGATCGGGGCCGGAAGTCTCGGCTTCCATCATGCGCGGCTGTTGCGCCAGGTGCCGGGGGTGGCGTTCCACGGGATCTTCGAGGCGAATGCGGACCGAGCGGGGGTCGTCGCTCGGGAGCTGGAGGTGCAGGCGCACCCGACGCTCGACGCCCTCCTCGCCGAGGTCGACGCGGTCTCGATCGTCGTGCCGACCCCCCTCCACCACCAGGTGGCGATGGCGGCGCTGGCGCAGGGGAAGCATCTCCTCATCGAGAAGCCGATCACCGTGACGCTGGCCGAGGCCGACGAGCTCCTCGATCTGGCGGACCGGCAGGGGGTGCTCGTGCAGATCGGGCATATCGAGCGGTTCAATCGCGCGGTGCGCGCGGCACTCCCCTTCGTGGACCATCCGCTCTTCATCGACAGCGACCGCCTCGCCCCGTTCAATCCGCGCGGGAGTGATGTGGCGGTCGTGCTCGATCTCATGATCCACGACATCGACCTCGTACTCACCCTCACCGGGTCGCCGGTGACCGAGGTCTCGGCGGCGGGGCTTCCCGTGCTCACCCCGTCGATCGACATCGCCGATGCGCGGCTGCGGTTCGCGAGCGGCGCGGTGGCGACGATCACCTCGAGCCGGGTCTCGAAGGATCGGATGCGGAAGCTCCGCATCTTCCAGAAGAACGGGTACCTCTCGCTCGATCTCGCCGCGGGGACGGGGGAGATGTATCGGTTGCGCGGGGATGTCGATCTCGCGACGCTCGCGCAGCAGGCCCAGCCACTGGAGGCCTTCGTGGAGCGGGTCGCGCTGGAGGCTCCCGAGGGGGAGCCGCTGAAGCTCGAGCTCGAACGCTTCGCCGCCGCCCTCCATGGGGACGCCCCGGTGGCGGTCACGGGGCGGGCGGGTCGGGACGCGTTGGCGGTGGCGCTCCAAATCGTCGCCGATATCGAGCGGGGGGCCCCGCTCGCCGCGCTCGGCGCCCGGGCGTGACGGCGCCACGTGCGTGAGATCCTGATCCTCGCCGGCGAAGCGTCCGGCGACCTGCACGGGGCGCTCCTCGCCGAGCCGCTGCGGGCCCTGCGGCCCGACCTCGCGTTGGCCGGGATGGGGGGGGCGCGGATGCGCGCGGCCGGGGTCGAGCTCCTCGCGGACCAGGCGGGGGTCGTCGGTTTCGTCGAGGTCATCCGGCACATCCCCGCGCATCTGCGGCTCCTCCGGCAGGTGAAGGCGCGGTTGGCGAGCGGGCGGGTCGCGCTGGTCATCTGCATCGACTACCCCGGCTTCAACATGCGGGTCGCGGCCGCGGCCAAGGCCGCTGGGGTCCCGGTGCTCTACTACATCACCCCGCAGGTCTGGGCGTGGAAGGCGGGGCGGATGCGGGCGATGGCCGAGACCTTCACCAAGGCGGCGGTGATCCTCCCGTTCGAGGAAGCGTTGCTCCGGGCCGGCGGCGTCGATGCCACCTTCGTCGGGCACCCGCTCCTCGACCGTGCGGCGACGATGCCCGATCGTGCCGAGGCGCGCCGCCGCTGTGGGCTCCCTGAGACGGGGGAGGTGTTGGCGCTCTTCCCGGGGAGCCGCGCCGAGGAGATTCGTCGGCATCTCACCGACTTCGTCGCCGTGGCGCGGCAGCTGCAGGCGGCGCGCCCCGGGCTCCAGGTGGTGCTGAGTGCCGCGCCGACGATTCGCTTCGCGGCCGACGAGATCCCGTTCCCGGTGATCCGCTCGGCGAGCTTCGATGTGCTGCGCGCCGCGGATGTGGCGCTGTGCAAGAGCGGGACGACGACGCTCGAGGCGGCGGTGGCCGGGTGTCCCTGTGCGATCGTCTACCGCACCAGCCCGATCTCGTACGCGATCGCACGGCGGCTCGTGCGGATCCCCCACATCGGGCTGCTGAACATCGTGGCGGGTCGGGAGGTCGCCCCGGAGTTCGTGCAGGACGCCTTCACCCCGGTGGCGGTCGCGGCGGCGCTCGCGCCCCTCTTCGATCCCGAGGGGCCGGCGCGGCATCGGATGCTCGAGGGGTTGGCGGAGGTGCGTGGGCGGCTCGGCACGGCAGGGGCGAGTGCGCGGGTGGCGGCGATGGCGGCGGAGTTGGTCCGGTGAGCGAGGCGCCAGAGCGTCCGGTCGACGCCGCAGCGGCGGAGCGCGCCGTGCGCAAGGAACGGAAGCTCCAGCGCACGGAGCGGCTGGTCTCGCTCGTCATCGGGCTTCTCGCGCCGACCTGGCGCTTTAGCTATGTGCATGCCGATCGACTCCCCTGGCACGCGTCCCCACCGCGCCCCTTCATCTTCTCGATGTGGCATGGGGAGCTCCTGCCGATCATCTGGGCGCATCGCGCGAAGGGGATCGTCGGGATGGTCAGCGAGCATGGGGATGGGGAGGTGCTCTCGCGCATCGTGTCCCGATGGGGGTACCGTCTCGTCCGCGGCTCCACATCACGCGGGGCGGGGCGCGTGCTCCTGGCCTTCGTCCGAGAGCTGCGCAGCGGGGCGGTCGGGATGCTGACCCCCGATGGTCCTCGGGGGCCGGCGGGGGTACCGCAGGCAGGGGTCCTGCTCGCCGCCAAACAATCGGGCGCCCCGATCGTCCCCGTCCGGTGCGAGGCCTCGCGCGCCTGGCGACTCGGGAGCTGGGACCGCTTCCTGATCCCGAAGCCGTTCGCTCGGCTCCGTATCACGTACGGGGAGCCGTGGCTGCCCGAGGGGACCGATGCGTCGGCGCTGGACGAGCTGGCGCGACGCATGGGGCCGTCCTGATGGCGCGAGCGATCGCGGGGGCCGTGGAGCGCTCCTGGCGCGAGGGGGGCGTGCTCCCGGTGCTCCTCGCCCCGGCGGCGTGGCTCTATCGCGGCGGAGTCGCGGTGCGCAACGCCCTCTACGATCGTGGCGTCCTGGCGAGCCATCCCCTGGGGCTCCCGACCGTGAGCGTCGGGAATCTGACCGTGGGGGGGACGGGGAAGACGCCGATGAGTGCCTGGGTGGCGCAGGAGATGCTGCGGCGCGGGGTGCGGCCGGCGATCCTCCTGCGTGGGTACGGCGATGATGAGCCGACGGTCCATCGTCGGCTGACCCCCGCGGCGGTGGTGATCCCCGATGCTGATCGCCTCCGCGGTGCGGCGGCCGCGCGGCAGGCCGGTGCGCAGGTCCTCATCTTGGATGATGGGTTCCAGCATCGGCGTGCGGTGCGCGACCTCGACCTGGTCTTGGTCGCCGCGGAGCAGGGAGTGCCGGCGCGCCTCTTGCCCGCCGGTCCTCTTCGAGAGCCGCGACAGGCGATGGCCCGCGCCTCGGTCATCGTCGTCACCCGGAAGTCGGCCTCGCTCGCGCAGGCGACGGCGGTCGCGGAGGCCTGGAGTCGCTATGGCCGACGTGTGCCGGTGGTCCTCGTCTCGTTGGTGTTGGACGCGCTACGACCAGTCCGATCGGTGCCCGATGCCGATCACGAGCCCCCTGAGGAATCACGCCCGCTGACGGCGCTCGCCAGTCAGCGGGTGCTCGCGATCGCCGGGGTCGGCGATCCGCAGGCCTTCGCCCGTCAGCTGGAGGGGGCGGGGGCGGAGGTGGACCTCGCCCCATTTCCTGATCACGCGGCCTTCACCGACGCCGATCTCGCCGCGTTATCGTCCCGCGCCGCTGCGGCCGACTGGGTGGTATGCACCCTCAAGGACGCCGTCAAGCTGGGTCCTCGCTGGCCTCGCAATGCCCCCCGCCTTTGGTATCTTTCCCAGCGCGTCGAAATCGATCGGGGCGCGGAGGTGTTGGATGCCCTCCTCGACCGGTCGGTGGCCCGACGTGATGGGTGACCCGTCGTTCCCCCCAACCGCCGGTCTGTCGACCGGTTCAGTCCCCTGAACGCATGCCAGACCTTCGTCTGCCGACCAATACGATCGTCCTGCCGGACAAAGACCGATTCCTGAATGAGGAGAATCCGTTCGAGGCGATGATGTCCCGCTTCGACCGCGCCGCGCAGTTGCTGGACCTCGAGCCGGGGATCTACAAGGTGCTCCGCCACGCCGAGAAGGAGATCACCGTCTCGATCCCGGTGATGATGGACAACGGGGAGGTCGAGGTCTTCACCGGGATCCGCGTGCTGCACAATACCTCGCGGGGACCGGCCAAGGGTGGGATCCGCTTCGATATGAACGTCTCCCTGGACGAGGTGAAGGCCCTCGCGGCGTGGATGACCTGGAAGTGCGCGGTCGTCAACATCCCGTTCGGCGGGGCGAAGGGCGGCGTGATCTGTGATCCGCTCAAGATGTCGGTCGGGGAATTGGAGCGGGTGACGCGTCGCTACACCTCGGGGATCATGGCGACCCTCGGCCCTGATTCCGATGTGCCCGCCCCCGATGTGAACACCAATGAGCGGGTCATGGCCTGGCTCATGGACACATATTCAATGCACAAGGGCTTCACCGTGAACGCCGTCACCACCGGGAAGCCGGTCGAGATGGGAGGGTCGCTCGGCCGTCGTGAGGCGACGGGGCGAGGGGTGATGCTCACCGCGCTGCAGGCGCTCGACCATCTCAAGATGCCGGTGAAGGGGGCGACGGTCGCCGTCCAGGGGTTCGGCAACGTCGGCTCGATCGGGGCGCAGCTCTTCGTCGAGGCGGGGTGTAAGGTCGTCGCGATCAGCGATCGCACCGGTGGGTGGTACAACGCCAAGGGGGTCGATGTCGCCGATGCCATCGCCCATGTGAAGGCGAACAAGACCCTCGAGGGGTACGGGAAGGGCGAGGCCATCACCAACGAGCAGCTGCTCGAGGTCGAGGTCGATGTGTTGGTCCCCGCCGCCCTCGAGAACGTGATCACGACGAAGAACGCCGAGCAGATCAAGGCGAAGATCATCTGCGAGGGGGCGAATGGCCCGACGTCGGCGGCGGCCGACGCGATCCTGGATGCGAAGGGGATCTTCGTGGTGCCCGACATCCTCGCCAACGCCGGTGGAGTGACGGTGAGCTACTTCGAGTGGGTGCAGAACCGCGGCGGGTACTACTGGACCGAGCAGACGGTGAACGATCGGCTGCGCGAGATCATGGTGAACAGCTTCCGCGACGTGCTCAAGCTGTCGCAGCAGCACAAGGTCAACATGCGGACCGCGGCATATATGGTCGCGATCAGCCGTGTGGCGACGGTGCATCGCCTCCGCGGCATCTACGCCTAACGCCTCGGAGCGCGCCGGATGGGCGTCGGCCTCTATGTGGTCGGTCGACCCCGGGATGCGACTCTCGGCGCGGCCATCGCGGCGTATGAGGCGCGGGCTGCCCGCTACTGGGACCTCGAGGTGGTGGAGGTCAGAGGGGGCGGCGCGAGCGGGGGGGACGGGCCCGAGGTGGTGATGCGGCGCGAGGGGGAGCGATTGCTCGAACGAATCGCGCCCGGCGCGCAGGTGGTGCTCTGTGACGTCGGGGGGGAGCTCCTCGATTCCGTGCAGTTCGCCCGGTGGATGCTCGAGCGCCGAGACCTCGCGCAGTCGGTCGCCTTCGTGATCGGTGGCGCGTATGGGGTGAGTCCTGAGGTGCGCGCCCGCGCGCGGCGGCGTCTCGCCCTGGCCCCGTGGACCCTCCCGCACGAGCTCGCGCGTTTGGTGTTGGGGGAGCAACTCTATCGCGCCGGCACCATCGGGCGCGGTGAACCGTACCACAAGTGAGGATGGCGTCCGTGGAGGCTGTCGAGGGATCCTGTCGCTGCCGTCTGTCGCGTCGGAGGCCGGCGTGAGCGCGCCGCGCGTCGTGACCGAGGTCCTCGGTGGTGGGACCCTCTCGCGGGCCATCCAGGCGGGGGCCGTCCCGGCTGAGTGGGTCGCGCCGGTGCCGCGCCGGGTCGCGGAGTGGCGGGCGCACGCGACCCGCGTGCAGGCGCGCGTCGGGGGGAGCGCCTGGTACGCCGCGCTGCAGCCCGCCTTCGCCGCATCGGGGCCCGCCGCGGCTCGGCTCGCGCGTGTCGCCGAGGCCGGCGGGATCGTCGTCACCACGGGCCAGCAGCCGGGGCTCTTCGGTGGTCCGCTCTATACCTGGCTGAAGGCGCTCTCCGCCCTCGCCCTCGCCGATCGCATCGAGCGCGAGACGGGGGTCCCCGCCGCGCCGGTCTTCTGGGCGGCCACGGATGATGCGGATTACGCCGAGGCGTCGTGGACGGCGGTGGCGACCGACCTCGGCGTCCGTCGCCTCGCGCTCCCCTCGACAGGGCGCGATGGGCTCGTTATGGCGGAGACGCCGTTGGGCTCCGTCGATGCGGCGCTCGAGGAGTTGGCGGCGGCTGCGGCCTCGGCCCCCCATGGCGAGATCCTGGACGCCCTTCGCGCTGCGTACGTCCCGGGAGCGACCGTCGGGAGTGCCTACGTCCACTTCCTGCGGTCGGTGCTCGAACCCCTCGGGGTGGGCGTCCTCGATGCCTGGCACCCGGCGACGCTCGCGGCGGCGCGCCCCACCCTGGTCGCCGCGCTCCAGCGCGCGGCGAGCATCGATGAGGCGGTCTCGCTGCGCAACGTCGCGATCGAGCGAAGCGGCTACCGTCCTCAGGTCGCGCGGATCGCGAAGCTTTCCCTGGTCTTCCGATCCGAGGCGGGGGTGAAGGCGCGTGTGCCGCTCTCGGAGGCGCTGCGCACCGCGGGTGATGCGACGGCGACGCTCACCGCCAATGTGCTGCTTCGACCCCTCGTCGAGCAGGCGATCCTCCCGACGGTCGCCTACGTGGCGGGGCCTGGGGAGTTGGCCTACTTCGCACAGGTCGGCGCGGTGGCGGAGACCCTCGGTGTCCCAGCGCCGGTCGCGGTCCCCCGCTGGTCCGCGAGCATCGTCGACCCGCAAACCGATCGACGGCTCGGTCGCCTCGGCCTGGTGGTCGACGACCTGCGCGATCCGCACGCGGCCGAGCGGCGGATCGGTGATCGCGCGATCCCGATCGCGCTCCGGACCGAGTTGGAGGAGCTGCGCGGCGAGGTACAGCGGCGGATCCAGGGGATGCTGGCAGCGAATGCGGCGGCGGACGCCCTGATCGCAGAGCGCGTCCTCGAGGGCGCGCGGCAGCAGATCTTCCATCGGCTCGATCGCTTGCAGCGGCGCATCCGCGCGGCGGCGCACGGGCGGGAGGAGGAGGCGATGGCGGATCTCCTCGCGGTCCGCGCCGTCCTGATGCCGGAAGGACATCGGCAGGAGCGGCGACTCAACCTCGTCCCGCTGTTGGCTCGGCATGGGGAGGCGTTGCTCGCACAGCTGCGAGCGGGGGCCGCCATGCATGCGGGGATCCTGGTCGTCCCTTGAACACCGCCGCGGGGGCACGGCTCGTCGCCGCCGGGATCTTCCTGAGCCGCCTCACCGGGCTCATTCGGCAGAAGGTCTTCGCGTATTTCCTCGGCGATGGGCTCGCTGCCGACGCGCTGAGCGCGGCTTTCCGCATCCCGAATCTCCTGCAGAATCTCTTGGGCGAAGGGGTACTCTCCGCCTCCTTCATCCCCGTCTATGCGCGGCTCCGCGCGGAGGGGCGCACGGTCGAGGCGGGGCGCGTCGCCGGCGCGGTAGCCTCGCTCCTCGCGCTGGTGAGTCTCGTGGTCGTCGCACTCGGGATCGCCGTCACGCCATGGCTCGTCGATCTCATCGCGCCGGGGTTCGCAGGGGAGGCGCGCGCGCTCACCATCCAGTTGGTGCGGCTGATCTTCCCCGGCGTCGGGATCCTCGTGCTGAGCGCCTGGTGCCTCGGCGTGCTCAACTCGCATCGGCACTTCTTCCTCTCGTATGTCTCGCCGGTGCTCTGGAACGGGGCGATGATCGCCGCGGTCCTCTTCTTTGGCCCCGGCGCGGCGCCGGAGGATGTGGTCGGCACGATCGCATGGGCCAGCGTGGCGGGGAGCGCGCTGCAGTGTCTCATCCAGGTGCCGAGCGTGCTGCGGCTCGATCCGGAACTGCGCTTCGTTCCGACGCTCTCCCTCGCGCCGGTGCGCGATGTGCGCCGGCGCTTCGGCGCGGTGGTGGTCGGACGTGGGGTGGTGCAGGTCAGCGGGTTCATCGATACCGCGATCGCCTCGCTCGTGAGCGTCGGCTCCGTCGCCACGCTGCAATACGCGCAGGTGATCTCGATGCTCCCGGTCTCCCTTTTCGGGATGTCGGTCTCCGCGGCGGAGTTGCCGGCGATGGCGAGCGAGGTCGGGGCGGCGGATCAGGTGGCGCAGGCTTTGCGGCAACGGCTCGATCGCGGGCTGCAGCGCATCGCGTACTTCGTGATCCCCTCGGCGGCGGCCTTCCTCCTGCTCGGTGGCGTGCTCGCGGCGGGGCTCTACGAGGGCGGGGCCTTCACCCGACAGAGCGCGACCTGGGTCTGGGGGGCGCTCGCTGGCTCGGCGGTCGGACTCCTCGCGAGCACGATGGGGCGACTCTACGCCTCCGGCCTCTATGCGCTCGGTGATACCACGACCCCTCTGCGCGCCGCGGTGTTGCGCGTGACGCTCGCTGCGGGAGCGGGATGGTGGGCGGCGCGTACGGGTCCGGCGCTTCTCGGCATTGATGCGCGGTGGGGGGTCGGGATGCTCACCGCCGTCTCGGGCGTCGCGGCCTGGCTGGAGTTCCTCTGGCTTCGCGGCGCGATGACCCAGCGGATCGGCCGCACGGGTGTCGCCCCCTCGCGCATCCTTCGGCTCTGGGCGGTGGCCCTCCTGGCGGGACTTGTCGCGGTCGCGGGCACCCGCCTGCTGCCGTCCCGTCCCGCGTGGATGGTCGCGGCGGTCGCGGTCATGCTCTTCGCAGGCGTTTATCTCCCCGCCACCCGATCACTCCTCCCGCGTGATGCGCGCCGCGCCTGAGCGGGTCGCTGAGGTCCTCGCGCACCTCCCCGACACCCCAGGGGTCTACCTCTGGAAGGACGCCGAGGGGACGGTGCTCTATGTGGGGAAGGCGAAGCGGCTGAAGCCGCGGGTGCGGAGCTACTTCGCCTCCGATCATGAGACCAGCCCCAAGACGCGACTTCTCGTCTCGCTGATCGCCGATGTGGAGACGATCGTCGTGCCGACCGAGGCGCATGCGCTGATCCTCGAGGCGAACCTCATCAAGGAGCATCGCCCGCGCTTCAACGTGATGCTCCGCGACGACAAGTCGTATCCGTACGTGAAGGTCACGGTGCAGGAGCCCTACCCCCGCGTCTTCGTCACGCGGCAGGTGCAGAACGACGGCGCGCGCTACTTCGGCCCATACACCGACGTCTCGGCGATGCGCCGCACGCTCGAGGTGGTGAAGCGCACCTTCTTCGTGCGGTCGTGCCGCTACGACATGCCGCGCGAGCTCCCTGAGCGAGCGTGCCTCGATTACCACATCGGGCGGTGTAAGGCGCCCTGCGTGGGGAAGCAGAGTCAGGCTGAGTATCGCGGGATGCTCGATGACGTGGTCGCCTGGCTCGATGGCCGCACGGCGGAGGTGGCGCGTCGGATCTCCGAGGCAATGGCCGAGGCGGCGGGGTCGCTGGATTATGAGCGCGCGGCGGAGCTGCGCGACGCGCTCCAGCGGCTCGGCCAGATGGATGAGCCGACGGTCGTACTCAATGTGGAAGGTGGGGACCGGGATGTGATCGGCTTCGCGCGCGATGGCGAGGATGCGATCGTCGCGGTGCTGCGGATCCGGGATGGAAAGCTCCTCGCGCGCGAGCATCGGTTCCTCGAAGGGATCGAGCACGAGACCGATGGCGCGGTGCTCGGGGCGTATCTCGTCGGGCACTATCTGGCGTCGCCGGTGCGCGCCCGGGAGTTGCTGCTGCCGTTCGACTTTGAGGATCGGACGCTCTTCGAGGAGGCCGCCGCCGGCTCGACGCGCGTGCTGGTCCCGCAGCGGGGGACGAAGCGCGAGATGTTGGACCTCGCCGAGCAGAATGCGCGGCATCTCCTCGAGGAGTTTAAGCTGGCGAGCCAGGAAGCGGACGAACGCGCGGCCGATCCCGTCTATGAGCTCGGCCGTGAGTTGCAGTTGCCCAAGCTGCCGCGTTCCCTCGTCTGCTTCGATAACTCCACGGGGCAGGGGACCGACAATGTGGGGAGCGTCGTCTGGTTCGAGAACGGACGGCCGCGGCGGAGCGAATACCGCACCATGCGGGTGACGACGGTCGATCCGACGAACGGCCCTGACGACTTTCAGAGCATGCGTGAGGTGGTGGGGCGCTACTTCCGTCGCCGGCTCGATGAGTCGCGCCCGCTCCCCGATCTCGCGGTCGTCGATGGCGGGAAGGGGCAACTCTCGGCCGCGGAAGAAGCGCTCCAGGCGCTCGGGCTCGATGCGCTTCCCCTCATCAGTCTCGCCAAGCGGGACGAGGAGGTCTTCCTGCGCGGGCGGAGCGAGCCGCTCCGGCTCCCGCGTCGCTCGGCGGCGCTCCGATTGCTCCAACAGGCGCGCGACGAGGCGCATCGCACGGCCGTCGGGTACCATCGCAAACGCCGCTCGATGCGCACCGTGACGAGCGAGCTGCTCAAGATCCCCGGCGTCGGCCCGGTGAAGCGGCGCGCGTTGCTCACGGCGTTCGGCTCGCTTCAGGGTGTGCGTGACGCCACCGTCGAGCAGATCGCCGCCGTCGAGGGGTTCAGTGCGGCGAGCGCGCAGAAGGTGCACGATGCCTTGCATTCCCAATCCACTTCCTGACCTGACTCACTATGTGGTCCCTCCAGTGCAGCGTCTGCCCCTACACCCAGCCGGACGGCACCAAGCTCGCCTCGCTCTGCCCGGACTGCGGCCAGCCCTTGCTCGTGCAGATTGCCTCTGCGCCATCACGCGACACGATCACCGGTGACGCGAGCCTCTGGCGCTATCGCGCTGCGCTCCC
>JBMTXT010000024.1:0-21310 GCA_049453775.1 Gemmatimonadaceae bacterium
CTTGGGTCACATGGACGGTCAGTCCCTCTCTCTGCGGCGTTGCATAATCAAAGCGCCTCCTGCCAAAAACTGGCCATCACCTGTCTTGATGGCGCACCAAGATGTGTATCGTGGTTTGCAACTAGTTGAGTATGAAAGCACCAATCTCCGTTCCAAATTCGTCCGTTGTGCGTATGACTCAACCGACCCCGAGCCTGTTTTCCCTGCTTGCACTGAGCTTCCTCGCGCCCGCGACCCTGGCGGCGGCCCACGGGGGGCCGGAGCGCGCCCTCGACCGCGCCGCCCTCTTCGCGGTCGTTTGGAGCGGGATCAGCTTCCTCACCGTCGCGACCGTGGCCGTCGGCGTGCGTCGTGGCGTCGCCGGGATCACCATCGGCTGGATGATGGTGCCGGCGATCCTCGCGGTGCTCGGCCCCGCACTCGACCTCGCGAAGGCGGTCACCGAGTCGCTCGCCTACCTCGCCCCTCCGTTCCACGCGGCGACGCGATTGCATGAGGTGCTCAGCGGCGAGCGGGTCGATCTCACACGACGGGTCGTGACGCATCTCGCGACCTTCCCGCTCCTCTGTGCCGGCCTGCTCGCCATGGGCCTCCAACGCCTGCTCCGTGCCCCGGCCGCGGTGGACCCCTGAGCGATCGCGTACGCCCGGGTCAGACCAGGGCGAGCAGGAGCCGCTCCACGAGGATCAACAGGAACCACGCCACGATCGGGGAGAGGTCCGCCAGCCCGACCGGGGGCAGCGCGCGGCGCAGCGGCCCGAGGAACCACTCGGTGAGACGATGGGCGAGTCGGCCGATCGCCGACGCCCCGCCGCCGAACCAGCTCGTGACGACGCGCAGGAAGATCGCGAGGTGCAAGAGCCCGATCGTCCAGCGCACGAGCAGCGTGGGGACGCCGGCGCCTCCCGCGCGCGTCGCGAGGAGCGCCCCGCGCAGGATCTCCCGCAGGAGGTCGAGCCCCATCACCAGCGCCACGCCTCCGAGTAGCACCGTTGCGAGCCCCCACCAGGGGAGGTTCGCGGACCGATGGCGGATGCGGAGGTGCCAGAGCCGGCGTTCGAGGGCGCCGAGCGCGGGATCGGTGAGGGCACGGACCCCCCGTGCGAGACGACCGAAGGGCGGCAGGCGCCGGCTCCGCGCGGCCCAGGCGAGGGCGGCGAGTGGGGTGAGGAGGAGGACGGTGCCGAGGATCAGCGCGCGGACCCAGAGGAGGGTGACGCCGAGTAGGGCGAGGAGGGCGGTGGGGGAATCCATGGGGGAATTGTGACGGGGCCAGGGGCGTCGGAGGTAGTGTGGGGTGTGACGGCTGGCACGTCGACGGTCGATGGACTGGTGGTCCCATGGCGCGGGATGCGGCGGGTCGGACATACTCCCGAGACCGCGCCTATGTCGTCCACACCGCCCTCCGCTCCGATCGACCCCTCGCTGCCGTTGCGTGCGAAGGCAGGCGACCGCCAGGCCTTCGCGCAGTTGGTCGAGCTCTGTTATCCGCGCTCGCTGCGGTTCGCCCTCCACATGGTGGGGAACCGGGAGGATGCGGAGGAGGCGGTGCAGGACACCTTCGTCCGGGTGTATCACCACCTGGGGCGGTTCCGGGATGACGGGCGGTTCGAGCCCTGGCTCTTCCGGATCCTGGCGAACCGGTGTCGGACGGTGTTGGCGAAGCGGCGGCGGCATGCGGAGGTGATCCAGTATGGCGATGTCCCGGATCGCCATGCGCCGACGCAGGTCGATGGACCGGATTGGATGGAGGAGATCCACAGGGTGCTGGCGACGCTCCCGGTGGGGCAGCGCGAGGCCTTCCTCCTCCACCACGTGGAAGAGTTGGCGTACGAGGAGATCGCCGCGGTGACGGGGGTGCGACTCAGTGCGCTGCGAATGCGAGTCAAACGGGCATGCGATGTGTTGCGCGTGCGCCTTGCCGAGGTGAGACGGGATGAGGGATGACCAAGAGAGGGTGATCGAAGCGGTGCGTGTCGCACTGCGCCGATCGGTCGCGGCAGAGCCGGACCCGCGCGCGGTGGCGCGGATCCTGTCGGCGGCCTTCGCGGCGCCGGTGTCGTCGCGCTGGCGGCGGTGGCTCGACGGGTGGCATCTGCCGGTGCTCTCGCGCGCGGGGGCGGCGGTGGTCGCCGTCATCGCGGTCGCGGCGGGGTTCGTCGCGCGTGGCGTGCTGCCCACCCGCGCTCCCAGGGATGCGATGGCGGTGACCGGGGAGTTCCCGATCCCGGTGGTGCCGGCCTCGGATCCGCGTGACGGTGCGGTCGCGACGCAGTTCGTCTTCGAGGCGCCGACCGCGCAGTCGGTCGCGCTCGTGGGCGACTTCAATGCCTGGATCCCCACCGCCGCCCCCCTCGTTCGCCTCCCCTCCGGTGTCTGGACGGTCACGGTGCCGCTGGTGCCCGGGCGTCACGTCTACGCCTTTCTGGTCGATGGCGTGCGGCTCGAGGCCGACCCGCGCGCGGCCACGGTCGTCGATCCCGACTACGGGCGACCGAGCTCCGTCCTGATGGTGCCGGGCCGATGAGGGCCAGCCGCGCACCGCGCTGGCGGATCGTCGGCCCTGCACTCGTCGCGCTCCTCCTGGGGGTGCTCGGGGACGTCCCCGCGCTCTACGGGCAGGCGTCGTCGGTCGCCCTCGCGATCCCTGATGCGAAGACGCGTCAGGTGGTCGAGCGGGAAATCGCGCGCGCCGTGAGCCGGGGCCTGCCGAGCGCCCCCCTCGTCGCGAAGGTGATGGAAGGGGTCACCAAGCTGGCGCCCCCAGATCGCATCCGGGCCGCCGTCGCCGCGCAGGCGCAGCGCCTCGAGCAGGCCCGTGGCCTCCTCGGTCCGACGCCGACCGAGGCCGAACTCGTCTCCGGCGCCGAGGCGCTGGCGGCGGGGATCCCGAGCACGATGCTGAAGCAGGTGCGCGCGGCGTGGCCCACGCAGTCGGTGGTGATGCCGCTCGACGTCCTCACCGAGTTGGTGGCGCGCGGGGTGCCGCCGAAGCAGGCGCTCGAGCGGGTCGTCACCCTCATGCGGCGCGGTGCGACCCCGGTGCAGATCGCCGGACTCGGCGCGGCCGTACAAGCGGATGTCGCCGCCGGGCTCGCCCCTGATGCGGCGCTCGAGGTGCGGGCGCGCGGCGTCATGTCGCTCCTCCCATCCCCCGCCGCCGCCGCGGCCCTCGCGCCGAGCGGTCGCCGCCCCTAGGGCGAGGAGGCGGGGCGCGGCGCGTCGAGATAGTTTCGACAGATGTCGCGCCGGCGTCCCCCCCACGCCCTCCTCCTACTCGCGCTCCTCGCCCGGGCGCTCGGGGCGCAGAGCGATCCGGTGCTCCGCCTCGATGCGGGGCTCGCCACCATCCAGCAGCCCGCCATCGGCTCGGTGCGGGGACGCGAGATCGCCGATGCCGCCCTGCTCGCGGCCTTCTGGCGTCGCCCCCTCGATCGCTCGACCCTGCTCGCGAGCGGGAATCTCACCTACGCGCGCGATTCGCTCGCCGCGATCCAAGGGGTCGCCGCCCTCACCGTCCCATGGCGCCGTGAACCCAGTCTGCGCACCGATATCGGCGGCGCGGGGGCGAGTTTCTCGTTGCGGAGCGCGGGGACCGGTGGGAACGCCAACGCCTTCGTGCGGCAGCATCTGGTGCGCGATGACGATGGGGGATGGGTCGGCGGGGCGATGGGCCGCACACGTCGCGACGGGGTCCCGAGCGCGACGACCTCGGCTGATATCGGGCTCTGGCGTCGGTGGCGCTTCCTCTACGGCAGCGCTTCGGTCGCCTATCAGCACTCCAGCGACTGGCTCCTCCTCTACACCGCTGGTGAGCTCGAGGCGCGCGCCGAGGCGGACTACGACCTGGTCGATCTCCAACTCGTCGTCCAGGCGCGGGGCGGACCGCATGACGTGACCCTCTCGTGGACGCGGCGGCGCGTCTTCGCCGAGGGGCCGATCTCAGTCCCCGCGATCCAGGGGAGCGGGACCTTCCAGCTGACCGATCGCGTGGCACTCGTCGCGACGGTGGGGCGTCAGCTCGCCGATCCGATGCGGGGGCTCCCGCAGGCCGATCTCGCGATGGCCGCGGTGCGCGTGAGCCTCGGTCCCCAGCCCCTCCCGATCATGCCCCGCGCCGTGGTGGCCGAGGCGGTGGTGCACACCGAGGTCGCCGTCGACACGCACGGTGGGGCGCCGCAGCGGGTCCTCGAGATCCGCGTGGAGGCGAGCGACACGGCGGCGGTTACCGTGGCGGGCTCCTTCTCGCAGTGGGACCCGATCCCGCTCTGCTGGGAGGCGGGGATCTGGGTCGCGCGGGTGCCGATCGAGCAGGGGACCCACCGGCTCGGGGTCCGTGTGGGCGCGGGGCCCTGGCGCGCCCCTCGGAACCTCGCGCGCGTCCGCGACGGCTTCGGGGGCGAGTCGGGACTCTTGGTGGTACCTTAGCGCCCATGACCCTGTCCTCGCGTCGCGACTTCCTCACCGGGCTCGCCGGAGCCGGTCTCGCCCTCCCCGTCCTCTCCGAGCGCGCCATCGCGCAGCTCGGACGCGCGAACCTGATCGCCGGGGACCGCCCCGCGGCCGCGCTCGCCGATGACGAGAGCTACTGGTCGCAGATCCAGCGCGCCTTCGACGCCGATCGCGTGATGATCAACCTGAACAACGGGGGGATCTCGCCGACACCGTCGCATGTGCTCGAGCAGCTCATCCGCGACCTGCGCTTCGTGAATGAGCTCCCCGTCGAACACAATTGGCGGATCCTCGAGCCGCGGATGGAGAGCACGCGCCGCGAGCTCGCGCGCGAGTTCGGGTGCGACCCCGAGGAGCTGGCGATCAATCGCAACGCCTCCGAGGGGATGGAGACGATGATCCTGGGCCTCGATCTCCGGCGCGGGGACGAGGTGATCGTCACCAACCAGAATTACGGGCGCATGCTGCAGACGTGGGAGCAGCGCGAGCGTCGTGATGGGATCATCCTCAAGCAGGTCTCATTTCCCGTCCCGCTCACCGATCCGCAGGTGTTGGTGCAGGCGATCGCGGCGCGGATCACCCCGCGGACCAAGGCGATCGAGCTCCCGCATATCACCAACCTGACCGGGCAGATCCTCCCGATCCGCGACATCGTCCGACTCGCACGGCCCAAGGGGATCCCGGTCTTCGTGGACGGGGCGCACGCCTTCGGGCACTTCCCCTTCACGCGCGACGCGCTCGAGTGCGACTACTACGCGACCTCGCTCCACAAGTGGATCCACGCGCCGATCGGGGCGGGGTTCCTCTCGGTGCGGAAGGCGGAGATCCCCAAGCTCTGGCCCCTCATGGCCGCGCCGAAGGCCAAGGACGCCGACATCCGGAAGTTCGAGGAGATCGGGACCCATCCGCAGGCCAACTTCAACGCGGTCTCCGTCGCGCTCACCTTCCATCGCGGGATCGGGATCGAGCGGAAGAGCGCGCGCCTCCGCTACCTCCGTGATCGCTGGGCGAAGGCGCTGCTCGCCGAGAGTCCGCGGGTCCGGGTGCTCACCGAACTCGGTCCCGACCGGGCCGGTGCCATCTGCATGTTCGATGTCGATGGGATCGAGCCCGGCGCCCTCGGCGGCTGGCTCATGGCCAAGCACCGGATCGTCACCACGCCGATTATCCATCCGGAATTCAAGGGGATCCGCATCACCCCGAGCATCTACACCACGCCGGATGAGCTCGATACCTTCGTCGAGGCGGTGACCACCGCCATCCGACGCGGGATCACATGAGATACTGGCTGATCAAATCCGAACCCGACGTCTTCTCCTTCGCCGACCTCCAGGCGGCGCCGAAGAAGACCACGCCTTGGGACGGCGTTCGCAATTATCAGGCGCGGAACACCCTCCGCGACGAGATGAAGAAAGGGGATCGCTGCTTCTACTATCACTCGAACGCCGAGCCGTCTGGGATCGCAGGGATCTGCGAGGTGGTGCGTGAGGGGTATCCCGACCCCACGGCCTTCGACACGAAGGATCCGCATTTCGATCCCAAGTCGAAGCCGGACGCCCCGACCTGGTTCATGGTCGACGTGAAGGCGGTGAAGGCCTTCCCGCGGCTGATCAGCCTGGCGGAGCTCCGTGCGGTCCGCGCGCTCCAGGGGATGGTGCTGCTGCAGAAGGGGAGCCGACTCAGCGTCCAGCCGGTGACCAAGCAGGAGTGGGCGACGATCTGCGCGCGGGCGGGCGTCGCGGGGTGAGGCGGTCGGTCGCGGGCTAGAGGAGGTCGAGGAGCATCGCGAGCCCGCTGCCGAACCCGATCAACACCACCAGGCGCCGGACCCAGCGCTGGCCCACCCGTTGGGCGAGGAGGGAGCCGCCGATCCCCCCGACGGTCGCCCCGATCGCCATCGTGAGCGCCACCGGCCAGTCCACGATCCCGCTCACGGCGAAGATCACGACGGCCACGAGGTTCATGAGGCCGCCCCCCCAGTTCTTGAGACCGTTCATCTGGTGGATGTTCGTCAGCCCCATCAGGCCGAGCGCGGCGAGCATGAGGATCCCGGCGCCGGCGCCGAAGTAGCCGCCGTAGATCCCGACCCCGAGCTGAAAGAGCAGGAAGCGCCGTGGGGGGAGGTCGAGCGTCCCATCGGGGCGGGCGATCGTGCGCGTCGCGAGCCACGACCGGAGGAGGGGGCCCTGGACCATGAAGAGGGCCGTCGCGCCGAGGATGAGGTAAGGGACGAGGGCGGCGAAGCGCCGCTCGGGGGTCGAGAGGAGGAGGAGCGCGCCGATGATCCCCCCGAGGATGCTGGGGACCGCCCAGGCCTGGGCCCAGCGGCGGGCCCCCCGGAGCTCGGCCCGGTAGCCCCACATCGAGGACATCGTCCCCGGCCAGAGGGCGACGGTCGAGGTCGCGTTCGCCGTGATCGGGGGGATCCCGAGGGCGACGAGGGCGGGGAAGGTGACGAGGGTCCCCCCACCGGCCATGGCATTCATGGCGGCGCCGACGGCCGCGGCGAGCGCGGTGAGGGGGAGGAGGGTGGTCTGTTCCATGCGGCCAGCAGAAGGATAGTCGAACCCGACATCCGTGCCGGGGTACCACTGGCTATCTTTCCCATCATAGGCAGGCGCCGATGCGTCTGTCGCGGGTCGCGCGCCCTGCGCGATCGCTCCTCACCCTCCGCAGTCGGGACCCCCCACGATGTCCGGCACGACGACTCCCCCCACCGGCGACCATCTCGAGATCAAGGACTCTCGCACGGGCAAGATCTACTACGCCCCGATCACCGACGAGACGATCCGCACCGGCGACCTCAAGCAGATCAAGGTCCAGCCCGACGACTTCGGGATCATGGGCTACGATCCCGCCTTCATGAACACCGCGTCGTGTCGCTCGGCGATCACCTTCATCGACGGCGACAAGGGGATCCTGCGCTACCGCGGCTATCCGATCGAACAGCTGGCGGAGAAGTCGAACTTCCTCGAGACCGCGTGGCTCCTGCGGAAGGGGGAGCTCCCGACGCAGCAGGAGTATGACGAGTTCCAGCATCACATCACGTACCACACGTACGTGCACGAGAACATCAAGCGCTTCATGGAGGGCTTCCGCTACGATGCCCATCCGATGGCGATGCTCACCGCTGGCGTCGCGGCGCTCTCCTCGTTCTATCCCGAGTCCAAGAACATCCACGATCCGAAGGAGCGCGACATCGCGTTCATCCGGCTCCTGGCCAAGATGCCGACCCTCGCGGCCTTCGCATACCGGCATGTGAAGGGGCTCCCGTACGTCTATCCCGACAACTCGCTCTCGTACGCCGAGAACTTCCTCTCGATGATCGCGCGGATGTCGGAGCCGAAGTACGAGGCGAATCCCGTCTTCGCGCGGGCGATCGACATCCTCTTCATCCTCCACGCGGACCACGAGCAGAACTGCTCGACCAACGCCGTCCGTGCGGTCGGCTCCTCGCATGTCGATCCCTACTCGGCGATCGCGGCCGGCGTCGCGGCGCTCTACGGCCCGCTCCATGGCGGGGCGAACGAGGCGGTGCTCCGCATGCTCGAGGAGATCGGCGATGTGAAGCACATCCCGGCCTTCATCGAGTCGGTGAAGAGCGGGAAGGGGGCGGCGCGTCTGATGGGCTTCGGCCACCGCGTCTACAAGAGCTACGACCCGCGCGCCAAGATCGTGAAGTCGCTCTGCGACGATGTGCTCCGCGTGGCCGGGCTCACGAAGGACATGGAGATCGCCCTCGAGCTTGAGCGGATCGCGCTCAGCGACGAGTACTTCATCTCGCGCAAGCTCTATCCGAACGTCGACTTCTACACCGGGCTGATCTATCGGGCGATGCACTTCCCGACGGACTACTTCACCGTGCTCTTCGCCATCGCGCGGACCGCCGGCTGGATGGCCCAGTGGGAGGAGCTGCTGCTCGACAAGGAGCAGAAGATCGCGCGGCCGCGGCAGATCTATACGGGGCAGGCGGAGCGGCCGTATCAGGCCAAGGTCGACCTGTCGCATAAGATCACGAAGTAAGGGAAAGGCTGGAGGCTGGAAGCGGAAAGCGTTCGGTCTCCAGCTTTTTGCTGCCAGGTGTTCTTTCCGCTGTGAGCCTTCAGCCTTCAGCGCTCTGACATACGCTCCGTACCGGACAGGCGCCGCAATGCTTCACGCGCGCCGTGCAGACGAGCGCGCCCAGTTCCATCAGCGCCTGATTGTGCGTCCAGGTCGCCCGGCCGGTGCGCGGGAGCGTCGCCTCGGCGATCGCCCAGATCGCCTGCTGGTCGCGCGCGCGCTTGGGGTGCAGCCTCGGGGCGAAGACGCGGGTGAGGACGCGGGCGACATTGGTGTCCACTAGCGGCTCGCGCCGCTCGAAGGCGAAGGTCGCGACCGCCCCCGCCGTGTAGGGGCCGATCCCTGGCAGCGTGCGCAGCGCATCCGCCTCGGTCGGGAATCCTTCGCGCACCACCCGACGCGAGAGTTTATGCAGGTTCCGCGCGCGGGCGTAGTAGCCGAGCCCCTCCCACTGCGCGACGACCTGTGACTCGCGCGCCGTGGCGAGCCGCTCCACCGAGGGGAACCGCTCCAGGAAGCGGTGATAGAAGTCGATCACCCGCGCGACCTGCGTCTGCTGGAGCATCAGCTCCGAGACGAGGATCCGATACGGGTCGCGGGTCTTCCGCCAGGGCAGATCGCGGGCGTGCCGCCGGTACCAGGCCCGGAGCTTGGTGCCGAAGGTCCGGAGTGCCGTGGGGTCGAGCCGTATCGCCTGTCGGGTGCCGCGTCGCGCGCGGCGGCCTGCGGCATCACGCACGATCAGTGCGGATCCCAGGTCGGCACGGCGGCGAAGAGCCCGCCGTCGACGATCAACTCGCGGGCGAGGAGGACCCCCACGACGATCGAGAGGGCGCCCGCCGCAAGGCGGATCCCGCCCTGCGCGCGACGCACCGCCGGCGCGGCGAAGAGCGCCGGTGCGGCGATGAGCGCGGTGACCAGCATCATCCCGGCGATCGTCCCGAGGCCGAAGACGGCGAGATACGCGACCGCCTGCCAGGTCTCGCGGATCGCGCTCAACGCGAGGATCGCGACCGCGGCGGAGCCCGCGAGCCCATGGACGATCCCGATGACGATCGGACGCCGCGTGCTCGTCGGGGCGGGGGCCGCGGGGTCCGCGCCGCGTGGCCGGAGGTTCGCGAAGCCGAGCCCGATCAGCATGAGGGCGACACCAAACTCGAGCCCGAGCCCGACCCGCGGTGGCACGACGAGCCGGAAGGCGATGATCGCCCCGCCGACGAGCAGGATGGTGAGCGAGTGGCCGACGCCCCAGAGCGCCCCCAGACGCGCGGCCCGGCGCACCGTCCGCTCCTGACTCACCGAGGTGGTCACCGCGGCGATGTGATCGGCGTCGGTGGCATGCTGGAGCCCAAGGAGGAAGCCCAGGGCGATCACGGAGAGGGGACTGGTCATCGCGGTCAGGTGACGGTCGTCGTCTTGCGCTTGAGGAAGTCCATCAGGATGAACTGCCCCAAGGTCATGGTGTTCGTGAAGTACGCCCGCCCACGGGTGATCCCGCAGACCATCTTCACGAACTCCACGAGCGCGCGGTCGCGCGCGAGCATGAAGGTATGCACGGGGATCCCCGCTTTGCGACAAGCCGCCACCTCGGTGAGGGTCTCTTGGAGCACGAAGGGGTCGAACCCCATCGGGTTCTTGTAGATCTGACCATCGGGGAGGGTGAGGGCCGACGGCTTCCCGTCGGTGATCATGATGATCTGCCGCATCTCCTTTCGCTGGGCGTTGAGGATCCGCCGTGCCATCTTGAGCCCCTCGGCCGTATTCGTGTGATACGGTCCCACCTGCGCCGAGGCGAGCGCGCCGAGTGGGATCTCCTCGGCGGAATCGTGGAAGAGCACCACGGAGATCGTGTCGCCGGGGAACTGCGTCCGGATGAGGTGCGTCAGGGCGAGGGCGACCTTCTTGGCCGGCGTAAAGCGATCCTCGCCGTACAGGATCATCGAGTGCGAGCAGTCGAGCATCAGCACCGTCGCACAGCTCGACCGGAAGTCGGTCTGCCGCACCATGAGGTCGCGGTAGTCGAGATCCATCGGGACCTCGAGGGACCCTGTACGGAGCATCGCGTTCTTGAGGGTCTCGTTCACATCGAGGTTGAGCACATCGCCGAACTCATAGGGCCGGCTCCCCGCGTCGGACTCGACCCCGGTCGCGAGGTGCGGCGTCTCGTGGGCGCCGACGCTGCTGCGCCCCATCCCGCCGAGGATCCCCCGCAGCGCCTTGTAGCCTAGGAAGTCGATCCCCTTCCCGGTGAGATCGAACTGCACCTGCTGAGCGGCCGCCTGCGCGAGCCCGCCAGGGCCGAGGACCGAGCGCGGGTCAGTCGTCCCCTCGCCGGTCGGCTTGGCGGTCAGGAACCCCTCGGCGACCAGTCGCTGCACGATCTCATCGAGCAGGGTGGAGAGCTTCGCCTCCGAGATCTCGTCCCCGTCGCCGCGGAGCGCCTCGAGCATCTCAGGGGTGAACTGCCCGCTCGAGATCAGCGCCTCGAGGATCGCCTGTCGGAGCGCATCGAGGGAGCGGTCGCCCGAATGGTCGGCATCGGAGAGCCCCCACGGGTCGGGGTTCCCCCCGCCCGCGAACCCCGACTGGAGGAGGAAGTCCGCCAGCTGGTCGAGGAGCGCCTGGAGATCGACCGCATCGGCCGACTCAGGGCGGAACTTGGAGTAGGTATGGAAGCGCATGGGGGGCTATGCGCCGAACACCAGGAGGGCCAAGTAGGTTCCGTAGAGGCCGAGGAGCAGTCCGCCCTCGAGGCGACTCACCGTCGAGCGCCACCACATGAGGGGGAGAAGGAGCGCCGAGAGGGCGAGCATCCAGCGGAGGTCGCCGCCAAGGATCGCGGGGTGCACCGCCGTCGGGGCGATCACTGCGGCGAGACCGAGGATGCCGGCGATGTTCAGGAGGTTCGAGCCGATGACGTTCCCGAGGGCGATCGCGCCCTCGCCTCGCCGGATGGCGATGATCGAAGTGGCGATCTCGGGGGAGCCGGTGCCGATCGCAACGATCGTGAGACCGATCAGGCGCTCGGAGATGCCGAGGGCGCGGGCGAGGTCACTGGCGCCTGCGACGAGTGCCGCGCCGCCACTCGCGAGCAGCCCGATTCCCGCGGCGATCCATCCCAAAGCCTTCCAGCGCAGGGTCGGGCCATCGGTCAGCGCTCGGGCATCCACCTGTGCCGCGAGATCCTCGTGCTCGGCTCGGTCGACGGCGATCCGACCGATATGCACGACGAACCAGAAAAAGAGCGTGAGGACCAGGACGAGGGCGAGGCCGTCCAGTCGGTCGAGGCGCCCATCGCGGGCGAGGACGGCGAAGAGGACGCTCGCGACGAACATGAAGGGCCATTCGTAGCGGACGGCTGTCGGATGGACCGTCATCGGTCGGAGCAGCGCTGTGAGGCCGATGACGAGACCGATGTTGAAGATGTTCGAGCCCACGACGGTCCCGACCACGAGATCCGCGGCACCTTGGAGGGCGGCAGAGACGCCAACGGTGAACTCGGGGAGGGAGGTCCCGGTGGCGACGATCGTGAGCCCGATAACCGCGGTCGAGATTCGCGCCCCACGGGCGATGGTGACCGCACCGCGCACGAGGAGGTCGGCGCCGAGCCCAAGCAGCGCGAGGCCGGCCACGAGGAGGAGGGTGGGAAGGAGGATTACCACCTGGAGTAATCAAGTGCGCGGGCCTCGGGCTGTCATTAGGCGATCTAATCCGCGACCTTTCGTTCGACCGATGTCGCGTTCCCTCTTCCGTACCGCGCAGAACCCCTTCCGGCTGCTCGTCCAGTACCGCGACTTCCGGCTCTTCTGGGTGGGCCAAACGGTCTCGCTCGTCGGGTCCTGGATGCAGCAGATCGCGGTGGGGTGGACCGCCCTCGAGCTCTCGAACGACCCCTTCCTCGTCGGGCTCGTCGCGGCGGCGGGGACCTTCCCGATCCTCCTCCTCTCGATCCCCGGCGGCCATGTCGCCGATCGGCATGAGCGGCTCCGGGTCGTGCGGATCGCACAGGCCCTGCTGCTCGCCGAGGCGGCGCTCCTCTGGCTCTTCTCCGTCACGGGGCATCTGACCATCGGGTGGCTTCTCGCCCTCTCGCTGTTCGGTGGGACGATGGCAGCGTTCGAGATCCCGGCACGGCAGTCGCTGATCGTGGAGCTCGTGGGGAAGGAGGATCTGCCGCAGGCGATCGGGCTCAACTCCACCGGGTTCAACCTCGCGCGTGTCGCCGGCCCCAGCATCGCGGCGCTCGTCGTCGCCACCCTCGGGGTGTCATGGACCTTCGGCTTGAACGCGCTGAGCTATCTCGCCGTGCTGATCGCGCTCTCGATGATGACACCGATCCCGCGCGATCGCACCATGCGGCCCTCCCGCAACGTGGTGCACGGCCTGCGCGAGGCGTACGCGCACATCCGCACGACCCCGCCGCTCGGGATGCTCCTCGCCATCGCGATGGGGTTCTCGATCCTCGGGGTCCCCGTCCTCTCCCTCCTCCCCGTGGTCGCGCGCGATCACCTCGGGCTCGGCGCCGATGGCTACGGCTCGCTGATGGCGACCTTCGGGCTTGGCGCCGTGGTGGGGGCGCTCGCGATCGCGGCGACCGGGGGCGGGGCATGCAAAGGCCGGCTCTTCCGACGCGCCTCGTTCGCGCTCCCGATCCTCCTAATAGCATTTGCGCTCGCGCATCAGGTGATCCTCGCCGCGCTCCTCCTCTTTGGTGTGGGGCTCGCCATGATCCTCAACAACGCGCTCGTGAATGCGCGCCTCCAAGAGCTCGTCCCCGATGCCCTCCGAGGCCGGGTGCTCTCGCTCTACGTGATGGTCTATGTCGGGGGCTCTCCGATCGGGAGCG
The DNA here is from genome assembly GCA_049453775.1 of Gemmatimonadaceae bacterium. Classification (GTDB taxonomy): domain Bacteria; phylum Gemmatimonadota; class Gemmatimonadetes; order Gemmatimonadales; family Gemmatimonadaceae; genus Pseudogemmatithrix. The sequence goes on from JBMTXT010000024.1 coordinate 13,361, forward strand.
CGACGAGTGGGTGGGTCGCGCGCGCCGCCGGAGTGGAGTGGGCGATCGGCGGGGGCGCCGCGTTGATGCTTTGCTTCGCCCTCTGGGCCTTCCGTCGCCAGCCCCGTCTCGCGCACGATTGAGCCCGCGGGGGGCCCGCACCGGTCCGGCGGGTTAAGTTTGGAATATGTCGACGTGGATCGAGGTACAGACCCAGCTCGCCTGGCCCCTCGCGATCCTCGTGGCGTGGGGTGTCGGTGAGCTCGCGTCACGGTGGGGGCGTGTGCCGCGCATCGCGACCTACGCGGTCGTCGGGGTGCTGTTAGCCCCCTCCGTCACGGGGGTACTCCCCGCCGTCTCCCCCGATGGCCTCGATATCGCCGCGACGATCGCGTTCGGACTCATCCTCTTCGAAGCGGGGTATCGCACCAATCTCTCGTGGCTCATCGCGAACCCCTGGCTGCTCGCCACCAGTCTGCTGGAGGCCGGGCTGACCTTCGGGGCCGTCCGGTGGATCCTCGGTGTGATCGGACTCCCTGCCGAGGACGCCCTCCTGCTCGCCGCGCTCGCGATCGCGACCTCGCCGGCCGCGACGCTACGTGTGATCAACGAACAGCGGGCGGCGGGACAGGTGACGGAGCGGGCGATCCACCTCTCCGTGCTCGACTGTGTCCTTGGGATCATCGCCTTCATGGCGGTCCGCGCACAGCAGCTGTCCGACCCGATCGGGTCCGGGGTGACCACCACGGATTCGGTGCTTGGTGGGCTCGCCCTCGCCCTCGCGCTGGGCGGGCTCTTCGGGATCCTCTTCCCACCCCTCCTGCGCGCGGTGACGCGCGATCGCGACGAGGGCACGATGGCTTTCGCGCTCGCTGTGGCCGTCGTCGTCGGGCTTGCCGAGGCATTGGTCGCGAGTCCGGCGCTCGCAGCCCTGACCTTTGGATTGGTCGCTCGGGCGCGTCGCACGGTCCTCAGTGCGCGGCAGCGGGGCTTCGGGACATTGGGGGAGCTCCTCTCGGTCATGCTGTTCGTCTACCTCGCCGCCGCCCTGGACTGGTCGCTCGTGCCCGCGACGCTCGGCACGGGGGTGGTCGTCGTCCTCGTGCGGCTCGCCACCACGATGCTGGCGACCACGGCCTTCGCCCTGCCCAGCGGGATCACCTGGCAGAAGGGGATCTGGACCGGCGTGACCCTCTCCCCGATGTCGGCGCTCGCGCTGGTCCTGTTGGAGCCGGCCGGCGTTGCGCTCCTGCCCGCCCTCGCCCCGCTGCTCGGGGGCATCCTGCTACTCGAGATCCTCGGCCCGATCCTCGTCGTTGGTGCGCTGCGGGCCGCCCGTGAGCTGCCGGAGCCGGAGGTCCGAGGCTGATGTCGCTCCCGGCGTTCACCCGATCGCAACCGCTGACCCTCGGCGTCGAGCTCGAAGTGCAGCTCGTCGGACGCACCGATCTCGATCTCGCTCCCGCGAGTCCGGATCTCCTGCATCTCCTGCAGCGGACCGCCTTCCCCGGAACGGCCTCCCCGGAGATCACGCAGAGCATGTTCGAGATGGCGACGGGGGTACATGAGCGATTCGACACCTTACGGGCGCAGCTCGTCGCGATGCGCGAGGCCGTGGTCCGGGCCGGCGATCGCCTCAATGTCGGGATCGCCGGTGGGGGGACGCATCCGTTTCAGGATTGGGCCGAGCGTCGGATCTTCCCCAAGCCACGCTTCCGCGAGGTCTCGGCGCTCTATGGCTACCTCACGCAGCAGTTCACGGTCTTCGGACAACATGTGCATATCGGGTGCGCCGACGGCGACGAGGCGTTGCATCTCCTGCATGCCCTCGGGCGCTACGTGCCGCACTTCATCGCCCTGGCGGCCTCGTCTCCCTTCGTGGAGGGACGCGACACCCGATTCAACTCCGCCCGCCTGAACTCGGTCTCGGCCTTCCCGCTGAGTGGGCGCGCCCCGCTCGTCCTCACCTGGGAGGGCTTCGGGACCTACTTCGAAAAGATGGAGCGCACCGGGGTGGTGCGCAGCATGAAGGACTTCTACTGGGACATCCGTCCCAAGCCCGAGTACGGTACCATCGAACTCCGCGTCTGCGACACGCCGCTCACGGTCGAACGCGCGGCCGCGATCGCCGGCTATCTCCAAGCCCTCGCCGCCGATCTCCGCGAGCGTCGGGACGAGGTACCGACGGAGGACGCCTACCTCGTCTACGGCTACAATCGCTTCCAGGCCTGCCGCTTCGGGCTCGAAGGGACGATCGTCCGACCGGACACGCTGGAGTCGGTCGCGCTCCGTGACGATATCCGGGCGACGGTGGCACGCATCGCACCGCAGGCCGAGCGCCTGGGATCCTCCGATGCCCTCGCCCTCATCTCACGGATCTGCGAGGAGGGGAGTGACGCCTCGTGGCTCCGTCGGGTGCGCGCAGCGCGAGGGAGCGTCGAGGCGGTGGTCGACGCGGCCGTCGATCGCTTTCGCGATGGGGAGCCGCTCGGGGCCTAGGCGCCGAGCGGCTCCCGGCGGTCAGCTCTCCTCGCCGTCGGACTCCACCGGGCGCGGGTTCCGCCGCGCCGCGCGTCCGTACCGCCCCCCCTCCGACCGCGAGAGCTTCCGGCGCGCCACCAGCGCCTCGAGGACCAACTCACAGGCGACGAGGAGATCGGCCGGGTCATCGGTCGCGAGCCCCGCGGCGGTGAGCTGTTCCACCAGCCCCGGCACCACCGAGAACCCGATCTGTGCCGACTCGGTCCCCGCGTCATCACTGACCTGCAGCGCCTGGCCCTGCTCGAACCAGAGGATGATCGTATCGACGTCGATCGCGACCTCCCGCGCCGTGAGCGTCGCATCGGCGGCACGGCGGATCAACTCGCGCGCGATCGCGGCCCCACCGACCAGCTCCCCTTCATACTCGAGCTCGATCTTCCCGGTGATCGCCGGCAACGCGGCATACACATCGGCGAGGCGCGGGACGATCTCGGTCTCCCCCAACTGCATCGCGCGCCGCTCGGCGTTCGAGATCACGTTCTCCAGCAGGGTGATCGAGAGGCGCTGCGAGACGCCGGAGCGCTGGTCGATCCGCTTCTCCGCGCGCGCCTCGAACGCCACGCGCTCCGCCACCTCGGCGACGATCGGGGAGAGCCGCAGCGGCAGCCCGCCCCGATCGGTCCACGCTTCCTGCGCCGTGATCCGCTGCGCGAGGGCGACGGAGGTCGGGTAATGCGTGATGATCTCGCTCCCGATCCGGTCCTTGAGCGGGGTGATGATCTTTCCGCGCGCGGTGTAATCCTCGGGGTTCGCGGTGAAGGCGAGGACCACGTCGAGGGCGAGTCGCACCGGATAGCCCTTGATCTGGACATCCCCTTCCTGCATCACGTTGAACAAGCCGACCTGCACCTTCCCGGCGAGATCGGGGAGTTCGTTCAGCGCGAAGAGCCCACGATGCGCGCGGGGGAGCATCCCGTAGTGGATCGAGAGCTCGTCGGAGAAGAGGTGCCCGCCGCGAGCCGCCTTGATTGGATCGAGATCCCCGATAAGGTCGGCGACGGTCACGTCGGGGGTCGCGAGCTTCTCGACGTAGCGCTGCTCGGGGGTGAGCCAGTCGATCGGTGTGTCGTCCCCGGCCGTGCGAATGCGGTCGCGCCCGAACTTGGAGATCGGCGCGAAGGGATCGTCGTTCGTCTCACTCCCCGCGATCACCGGCAGGGCGGGGTCGAGGAGGGTAGTCAGGGCGCGCAGGAGGCGCGACTTGGCCTGCCCGCGGAGCCCCAGCAGGATGAAGTGGTGCCGCGAGAGGAGTGCGTTCACGATCTGCGGCATCACCGAGTCCTCGTACCCGAGGACGCCGGGGAAGAGCGGGGCGCGGGTCGCCAGCTTGGCGAGGAGGTTCGCGCGGATCTCGTCCTTCACCGAGCGACCGCGGAGGGCGGGCGCCCCGAACGGGGAGGATCTGAGGGCGCCGAGGGTGGTCGGCAGGGGCTGGGTCACGAGAGGCTCGGAAGAGGGAACCTGGGGTCAACGCACGACACCGCAGGGTGGTTCACCACGGCGCGGACCTCCCGGCCGGGACGGTGCGCCCTCACCCCGCCGCGCGGATCTCCACGAGATTGTCATAGAAGACCGGCCCCGCCCCCATATCCGTGAGGCGCTGGCTCGTGGTCGCGTTGACGTTCCGGCCATCGGGGGAGGTCTTCGCCCACCAGATCCCCGGTGCCCACGCCACCCCCTCGCGCATCCCCTCGCGGAGGCGCGCGGTGGCCTCGAAGTGCCCACGATCGTTCTCGACGATCACCCGCACCCCGTCGCTGATCCCACGCCGTTCGGCGTCGCGTGGGTGTAGCGACACCTCGGGTTCGCGCGCCGCCCGCTGGAGCGACCCCACGTTCACGAAGGTCGAGTTCATGAACTGGTGCGCTGGGGAGGAGATGAGCGCGATCGGGAAGCGCGCCGCGAGTGCGGGATCCCGCTCGGGGGACTCGTAGGGCGGGGTGTAGGTCGGGAGGGGATCCAACCCCATCGCCGCCATCCGCTCCGAGAAGAACTCACACTTCCCGCTGGGCGTGTGGAACCCCCCCTCGGCGAAGGGGAGATAGGGCGTCGGGAGCTCGAGCCGCACCCACCCCTGTGCACGCAGCGCCTCCAACGTGACGGAGCGCATCCGCGGGTCGTTCGTCTCGAGCGCCTGCGTGATCAATCGCGCGTCATCGTCCTGGAGGCAGGGGTCGGTGAGCCCCATCCGTGCCGCGAGTCGGCGGAAGATCTCGGTGTTCGGGAGCGCCTCGCCCACGGGCGCGATCGCGGGCGTATTCAGGGTCGCGTAGAGATGCCCATACGACCAGTGCAGGTCGAGATGCTCGAGCTGCGTCGTCGCCGGGAGGATCCAGTCGGCATAGTCGCAGGTGTCGGTGCGGAAGTGCTCGAGGACGACGGTGAAGAGCTCCTCGCGTCCGAGCCCCCGCGTCACGCTGAGATGATCGGGGGCGATGGCGGCGGGGTTGGAGTTGTAGACGACGAGCGCGCGCACCGGCGGCCCACCGACACCGGCATCAGGGTCGGTGAGGGCCTGCCCCAGGAGCGACATGTTGATCGTGCGCGTCCCCGCGGGGATCAGATCGGGGCGCTGCAGCAAGGCCTTGTTGAAGGCGAAGTTGGCGCTCGACGAGAGCTGGACCCCGCCCCCCGCGCGACGCCAATGCCCGGTCACCGCCGGGAGGCAGCTGATCGTCCGCACCGCCATCGCCCCACCGGCGTGTCGCTGCAACCCGTAGTTGATGCGGATGAAGGCCGCGCGCGCCTTCCCATACTGCTGCGCCAGCGTGACGATCCGCTCGGCGGGGATCCCGGTGATCTCGGCGACGCGCGCCGGGGGATACGCCTGCACCCGCTCACGCAACGCCTCGGCGCCGAGGGTGTGCTGCGCGAGGTAGTCGTCGTCCTGCAGCCCCTCGGCGAAGAGCACCTGCATGATCCCGAGGGCGAGCGCGGCATCGGTGCCCGGACGGATCCCGATCCACTCATCGCACTGTTCCGCGGTCCGCGTCCGGATCGGGTCGATGCAGATCACCGGTGCGCCGCGCGCACGCGCCTGCAGCACGAAGGGCCAGAGATGGGGATTCGAGGTGAGGGTGTTCGTTCCCCAGAGGATGACGAGATCGCTCTCGGGTACGGTCTCGATATCGGTGCCGATGCTCGCCCCGAGGGTCATGCGCATCCCCATCATCCCGGCGGTCGCGCAGATGGTGCGATCGAGGAGTGAGGCGCCGATGCGGTGGAAGAAGCGGCGATCCATCGATTCGCCCTGCAGCAATCCCATCGTTCCCGCGTACGAATAGGGGAGGATCGCTTGCGGGCCATCCGCTGAGGCGATGATCGCGTTCAGTCGTGCGGCGATCGCGTCGAGCGCCTCCTCCCATGTGGCGGATTCGAAGCGTGCCCCCGGCCCCTTCGGTCCCACGCGACGCAGGGGGGTGAGCACCCGCTCGGCGTGATAGGTGCGCTCCAGGTACCGGTTCACCTTGGTGCAGAGGAACCCCTGCGTGACCGGATGGGAGGGGTCGCCCTGAATCCTTGTGGCCCGGCCATGCTCCACCGTCACCAGGGTGGCGCAGGCGTCAGGACAGTCGTGCGGGCAGGCGCCTCGAATCACACGCGGTGTATCAATCACACCGTAAGTTATTGAAATACATGAGGTTATGCAATATCAGCCACTGGGAGGCCAGGTGTGACGAACTGGAATCGGTGGTCGTCCTCTCCCACGAAGCGCTTCAACTCGTTGTCTTTTAACAGGTTGACCGTTTCACGCTGTTGACGGAACCAGTGGGTGATAATATGATTATCGCCCATGCGCCCGACCGCGAATGTTTCGCGGGACCGTGCATAACCCCCATCCAAGAGAGACCTGTCCCATGAAGCGCATCGTCCTCGTTGCCTCGATCTTCGCCCTCGCCGCCTGCGGTGGCGCCAAGACCGAGGAGGCCGCTCCGGCTGCTGACTCGACCGCCGTCGCCCCGGCTGTGACTGACTCGGCCGCCCCGGCTGCGACCGACTCGACCGCTCCGGCCGCCGAGCCCGCGAAGTAAGTCGTTTCGCGACGCAGTGACGAAGGCGCGACCCGCTCTGCGGGTCGCGCCTTCGTCGTTTCATCACTCGGTGGCACGCCCCGCGCCGCTCAGACCACCCGGATCTCCCGGATCGTCACGGACGCGGCGGTGCCGACCTCGGTATCCCGTACTGCCAGCGTCGTCCCCGCCGCGACCTCGCGCCGCACCATCGCGATCCCGATCGCCTCGCCCCTCCCGCGCAGGACACTCGAGCGCACCTCGCCGACCTCCGCCCCCTCACTGGTCACGAGGACCGTGCCTGCGGCGAGCGGGGTCGGCGACTCGATCCATCGCAACAACCGATTCACATGCCCGCGGAAGTGGATGCGCGCCACCACCTCCTGCCCGGTGTAGCATCCCTTTGCGAAGCTGATCGCGCCGAGCGTGTCGAGGCATGCCTCCTGCGCGATCGTCTCGTCGGTCATCTCGATGCCGAAGGCGGGCACGCCCGCCGCGATCCGTTCCGCGAGCAGCTGCGCGGCCGTCGCCATCGGCCAGCCGGCGGCCTGGAGGGTGTCGCGCAGCGCCGTGATCGTCGCGCGGTCGCCGATGCAATCGAAGCCCGGGGTCACGGTGTCTCGTGCACGCACAAACCAGACGCGTGACTCACCAGGCGTGACCCAGCAGCCGCCGAGGGGGGCGAGCCGCTCGAGCACCTCCGAATCGATCCCGCCCCAGGTCGCGATCGCCGCTGCGGCTCCCGCACCGCGCACGCCGAGGCACGCGGTCGCCTCGGTGATCACCGTATACCGAGCTAACCGTGGGTTCACGTACTTCGTGATCATCGCGACGAACCCGTCGGCGGCGGCCGCTTCGGTGTCGACGAGGAGATCGCTCCCACGATCCATCACGCGACAGAGGGCGAGGACGCGCCCCTTGGCCGTGAGGGCGGCCGCATACTGCCCGCCCCCTTCGGCCAGGGCGATCACCTCGTTGGTGAGGAGGCCGTTGAGTGCAGCCTTGGCCTGCGATCCGTCGAAGGTCATGCGGAGGCGATCGCTCCGCTCCATCAGGAATCGGGGGGTCACAGGGGATCTCCGGAGGGCGAGGCGCGCAGGGCGCGCACGCGATCGGGGGTAAGGTCGGCGAGGGATTCGAGCCAGGCATCGGCTTCGATCGCCTCGTGTGCGGGGATGGCGCCGATGAGAATCGTCCCCAGTCCGGCGCGTCGCCCCTCGCGGATCGTCTCCAGGGCGTCGCTCACTACGGAGGGCTGCAGGCGCTGACCAGGGAAGCGTGTCTGCATCTGGGCCATGACGCGGGTCCACGCAGCGGGAAGCCCCTGCGTGAGGTCATCGGCGCCGAGGATCGGACGAAAGAGTCCCGCGCACCCCGCGCGCTCGAGGAGGGCATCGATCTCCCGTCGGGCGGCGCGGCG
>JBMTXT010000025.1:0-21281 GCA_049453775.1 Gemmatimonadaceae bacterium
GCGCTCACCCTCTTCGAGCGGTTCGAGGAGAAGCTCCAGCGGCACCCCGGGAACCTGCAGCGGGCCGCGGTCGAGCTCGCGAAAGACTGGCGGCAGGATCGTGCGCTCCGGCGTCTCGAAGCGCTGCTCATCGTCGTCGATCGCGACCATGGGTTCATGCTCTCCGGCACCGGGGAGTTGATCGAGCCGGATGATGGCATCCTGGCGATCGGGTCCGGTGGCTCGTACGCCCTGGCGGCGGCCCGGGCGCTCGTGCGCGAGACCACGCTACCCCCAGCGGAGATCGTGCGGCGATCGCTCACGATCGCGGGGGAGATCTGCGTCTACACGAACACGCAGATCACCGTCGTCGAACCCACGGCCTGATGCCCACCCCGCGGACCGAACAGGCGCTCGCGCGCCTCGCGGACCTGTCCCCGCGCAAGATCGTCGCGGAGCTCGATCGCTTCATCATCGGGCAAGCCGAGGCGAAGAAGGCGGTGGCGATCGCGCTGCGCAATCGGTGGCGACGGCAGCGCACGCCTGAGGCGATCCGGCACGAGATCGCCCCGAACAACATCATCCTCATCGGACCCACCGGGGTGGGGAAGACGGAGATCGCCCGCCGCCTCGCCAAGTTGGCCGGCGCCCCCTTCGTGAAGGTCGAGGCCTCCAAGTTCACCGAGGTCGGGTACGTGGGGCGCGATGTCGAGAGCATGGTGCGGGATCTCGTCGAGAGCGCGATCGATATGGTGCGGACCGAGCGCGAGGTGGAGGTCGAGGATCTCGCGCACGACCGGGTGGATGAGCGATTGCTCGATCTCCTCCTCCCGCCCCTACCGAGCGGCGCGCCCGCACCCGCACCCGCGTCCGCGGCGACCGACGACCCGCAGCGCGTCTTCATCGCGGGGCCGGACGGGAGCGTAAGCGCTGAGGAGGCGCAGGCGAAGGAGCGGCATCAGCGCACGCGCGAGAAGCTCCGGCAGCTCCTACGCGACGGGCAGCTCGAGCAGCGTGAGGTGGAGGTCGAGGTCCCGGTACAGGGCCCCGGGTTCGATGCCCTCGGGCAGGCCGGTGCGCCGGAGGGGATGCAGAACTTCGCGGAGATGCTCTCGGAGATGCTGCCCAAGCGCACCAAGAAGCGGACGGTGCCGGTCTCGGAGGCGCGTCGGATCCTCCTCGATCAGGAGTTCGACAAACTGATCAACCTCGACGACGTGACGGCCGAGGCGCTCGAGCGGACCGAGTCGATGGGGATCATCTTCCTCGACGAGATCGATAAGATCGCCGGTGGGCAGCGAGAGATGGGTGGCCCCGATGTCTCGCGCGAGGGCGTCCAGCGGGACCTCCTCCCGATCGTCGAGGGCTCCAATGTCCAGACGAAGTACGGGATGGTGAAGACCGACCACGTCCTCTTCGTCGCGGCGGGGGCGTTCCATGTGTCGAAGCCGAGCGACCTGATCCCCGAACTCCAGGGACGCTTCCCGATCCGCGTGGAGCTCACGCCCCTCACTGAGGCGGACTTCATCCGGATCATGACGGAGCCGGAGCACGCCCTCACCAAGCAGTACGCGGCGCTCGTCGCCGCCGAGGGCGCGGAGCTTCGGTTCACGGAAGACGGCGTGGCGGAGATCGCGCGGATCGCGGCGCATCTCAATAGCCGGATGGAGAACATCGGGGCGCGCCGGCTCCACACCGTGATGACGACGCTGCTGGAAGCGGTGCTCTACGAGTTGCCCGAGCGTGGGACCGCCACCGAGACGATCGATGGGGGGACGGTGCGGACGCGCCTCGCCGCCATCGTCGAGGACGAGGACCTCCGGAAATACATCCTATGACGACCGACGGACGCGACTTCCTCGCGATCACCGACTTCACCGCCGCCGAGCTGCGTGGCCTCTTCGCCCTCGCGGACCGGATGCGCCGTGGTCAGTACACCGCGCGGCCCCTCGAGGGGAAGGCCTTCGCGATGCTCTTCATGAAGAGCTCGACGCGCACGCGCGTCTCCTTCGAGGTGGGCGCCTGGCAGCTCGGCGCGCACCCGCTCTTCCTCACGCCCCGCGATGTGCAGCTGGGCCGGGGAGAGGCGGTCGCCGATACCGCGCGGGTGCTCGACCGGATGGTCGATGGGATGATGATCCGCACTTTCGCGCATGCGGATGTCGAGGAGTATGCGCGGCACTCGCGGATCCCGGTGATCAACGGACTCACCGATCTCCAGCATCCCTGTCAGATCCTCGCCGACCTCCTCACGGTGCAGCAGCATCTGGGAAGCTTCGACGGGAAGCGGATCGCCTGGATCGGCGACGGGAACAACATGGCGAACAGTTGGTGCGACGCCGCGCTCCGCCTCGGCTTCGAGCTCCGGTTGGCCTGTCCGCTGGGGTACGACCCCGACCCGGCGATCCTCGCGCGGGCCCAGGCCAGCGGGCAGGTCACGCTCGTGCGCGACCCGCGAGAGGCGGTTGAGGGCGCCGATGTCGTCACCACCGATGTCTGGGCCTCGATGGGGCAGGAGGAGGAACAGGCGGTGCGGGCCGCCGCGTTCGCCTCGTATCAGGTCGATGCGGCCCTGCTGGCCCGTGCCGCGAGCACGGCGATCTTCCTCCACTGTCTCCCGGCGCATCGGGGCGAGGAGGTGACCGCCGAGGTGATCGACGGGCCGCAGAGCCGGGTTTGGGACGAGGCGGAGAACCGCCTGCACGTCCAAAAGGCGATCATGGCCGTCCTCATGGGCGGCGAACCACTGGAGTGAGACGATGGCCGCGCAGCTGATGGGGAAGAAGGCCCCGGCCTTCAAGGTCCAGGACGACACCGACACGACGGTCACCCTCGCCTCCCTCAAGGGGGAATGGGTCGTCCTCTTCTTCTATCCCAAGGACATGACCTCGGGATGCACCGTCGAGGCCTGTGAGTTCCGCGATGCGCTGCCGCGCTTCAAGAAGATGAAGGCGAAGGTCTTCGGCGTCTCACCCGACTCGGTGAAGTCCCACCAGAAGTTCAAGGCGAAGGAGGGGCTCACCTATCCCCTCCTCTCGGACCCCGAGCACACGATGCTCGAGGCCTACGGCGTCTGGGTCGAGAAGTCGATGTACGGGCGGAAGTACATGGGGGTCGATCGCACGACCGTCATCATCGACCCCGCGGGCACGGTCGCCCAGGTCTTCACCAAGGTGAAGCCCGCGGGGCATGCGGATGAGGTCACCGCATGGCTTCGCGCACACGCGGGGTGAAGGCGTCCAGCTCCTGTCGGAGCTGCACGAGCCGCTGCCGCGCGTCGTTCCCCACCGCCTGATCCCCGCGCATCATCGCGCTATAGAGGTAGGTGATCTGATCGGCGAGTCCCGGGCGACCATAGCGCCACGGCTGGCCCTCGAGCTCCACCTGCAGGGCCTCGAGTCGCGTCTTCTGCTCCCCTGACGACTTCGTCAGCGCCGCTTCGAGATCGCTCCGCAGGAGATTCACCTCGCTCACCAGGTCTCGCACCGCGAGGTTGTGCGCGAGGAGCGCCTGCAGCACGGGGATCGTCACCCCATCGGCCTCGACCCGTGGGTCGGGTTTGATGACGAGCGGCTGGGTCGCCGACCAGCTCCCGGCGGTGACGCGCACCTGATAAGTGCCCGGGACGACCGTCGGGCCGTTGCGACCGGATCGCTGGGCGTTGGCGTCCCACGGTCCGGCCAAGGTGAGATCCCAGACGAAGCGGTTATGCCCCGCCGTGGCCGGCACGCGCGGCGTCCCGATCCGCTCCCACATCGGTCCCCGCATCGAGGGCTCGGCGGGCCACACGAGCCGCTCCCCCGCGGCACGGCTCGAGAAGCGACGCACCACCGCACCCGTCCCATCGAGGATCTCGAGCGTCACCTCGGTGGTGGGCTCACGCGGGAACCAATAGTCGATCGTCGCACCGGCCTGGGGATACTGTGGGTCGGAGTCGCTGACGCGCGCGCTCTCCAGCCCACCGAACCCGGTCCGGTAGCGACGGCGATACGCGGTGGCCGGAGCGAAGAGATGCCCCTGCGCCGCACCGGCGATCTTCGTCACCTCATGGAGCGGGGTGATGTTGTGCAGGATCCAGAAGCCACGCCCCTGTGTCGAGATCACGAGGTCCTTCTGATGGACCTTCATGTCGGTGATCGGCGTCGCCGGGAGGTTCAGCTGCAGCGACTGCCAGCTCTTCCCATCGTTGAACGAGACATAGGCGCCGAACTCCGTCCCGGCATAGAGCTGTCCCGCACGATCAGGATCCTCGCGCACGACCCGCACGGGCTCATCCGCAGGGATCCCGTTGGTGCCCGTGGTCAGCAACGTCCACGTTGTCCCGTAATCGTCGGTCTTGTAGATATACGGGCGGTGGTCGCCGAGGAGGTAGCGCAGGACGGTGTAGTAGGCCGACCCCTTGCGGTGCGGGGAGGGCTCGATGGTCTGCACGCGCCCGCCGAGCTCGAGTCCCGGGGGCGTGATCCGCTGCCAGGTGGCGCCGTTGTCTCGCGTGATCGCGAAGGGACCATCGTTCGCACCCGTCCAGATCACCCCGCGCTCGAGTGGGGACTCGCGGATCGCGTAGAGCGTGGAGAAGAACTCCTCTCCGGTGTTGTCGACGGTGATCGGCTCACCCGAGTAGATCCCCTGCTTGTCGGCGGGGTTCCAGGTGAGATCGGGGGAGATCGTCTCCCAGGTGACCCCTTCGTCGCGCGTGCGGTGCACATGTTGCGAGCCGTAGTAGAGCACGGTGGGGTCGTGCGGCGAGACCTCCATCGGGGAGACGCGCTGGAAGCGGTAGATCAGATCCTTCCCCGCATTGCCATACAGGGACTGCGCGCCGACCCAGTAGTGCTTCTCCTGCCCCGTCTTCAGCGACATGCGGGAGAACTGCCCCTTGCAGGAGCCGTAGACCGTGTCGGGATTGATCGGATGCGGCATGATCGGCCCGGTCTCACAGCCCGGTCCCGAGCGCCACCCCTGGATCGGATCATCGAACCCCGTGCTCCCCACGGGGAGCGAGGGGAGGATCAGCGTCGAGTTGTCCTGCTGCGCACCATACAGCCGATACGGGAACTGATTGTCGACGTTGACCTGATAGATCTCTGCCGTCGGCTGGTTGTATTGTGTGCTCCAGGTCTTCCCGCCGTTGAGCGAGACGTTGACCCCCCCATCGTTCGCCTGGATCATGATCCGGCCATCGCGCGGGTTGATCCAGTGGTCGTGGTTGTCCCCGTGCGGGGTGCGCATCGGGTTCCACGTCTTCCCCCCATCGGTGCTCTTGAAGTAGCCCTCGGCGCCAGCGTAGACCACGTCGGCGTTGGAGGGATCCGCCGTGATCGTCGTGTAATAGAAGGGGCGCGTGATCAGCTGCTCGTAGGCCGAGACCAGTGTGAACGACTCCCCGGCATCGTCGGAGCGATAGAGCCCGTTCCCCGGTTTCGCCTCCATCAGTACGTAGACGCGATTCGGATTCGCACGGCTGACGGCGATGTTGCTCTTCCCGATCAGGCTGTCAGGGAGCCCCTTCGTCAGCTGGCGCCACGTCGTGCCGCCATCGGTGCTCTTGTAGATCCCGCCCTCGCGCGCCCCCGAGATGATCGTCCAGGGTTTACGTTCGGCGCGCCACATCGCGGCGTAGAGGATGCTCGGGTCGGTGGGGTGGAACTCCAGGTCCACCGCACCGGTCGAGTCACTCACGAAGAGCACGCGGGTCCAGCTCGTCCCACCGTCGACGGTGCGGTAGACGCCGCGCGCATTCGTCGGACGGAAGGGGTCGCCGATCGCGGCGACGAACGCGATCGCCGGATTCGTCGGGTGGACCTGCAGCGCCCCGATGTTCCCGACGTCGCGCAGTCCGACCGAGCGCCAGGTGTTCCCCGCGTCGATCGACTTCCAGACGCCCCGACCGATCGAGACGTTCGAGCGGTACCCGTCGGAGCCGGTCCCGACATAGACGATGTTCGGGTCGCTGTTGGCCACGTCGATCGCGCCGATCGAGCCCACATCGATCTCGCCATCGGTGACATTCACCCAGAGGGCGCCGGCATCGGTGGTTTTCCAGACGCCGCCGCCGGTGGAGCCGAAGTAGAAGGTGTGCGGTTCCTGATCCACACCGGTCACCGCGGTGACGCGTCCCCCGCGGGCGGGCCCCACCCAGCGCCAGCGCAGATTCGCGAAGTGAGTCACCGGGACCGGGGAGGGGAGCGCGGGAGCGGGGGCGGCCTTCGCCGCCGGCGCCGCCCGACGTGTGGTGCGCGTCGCGGGCGCCTTGGCCGGGGTCTTTGCGGGGGTGGTGGTGGGGGTCTTCGCCGGCGTCTTCGTGGGCGTGGGCGCCGGCCGCTGCTGGGCGCTCAGGGCAGGGGCGAGGCCGAGGGCGACCAGGGAGAGCGTGCGGACGAGGGACCGGAGGCGCATGAGTCGACCGAGGAGTTAGGGACGAGGTGCGGCGTACTGCATCTTCTCTAAGATTATACCGGCGCGGGCCGAGGCGACGGCACCGCGCGGGGACCAACGGCGGGGGCTCGGGAGGATCGCGGCGAGACGGGCGGCCTGGTCCCGCGAGAGCCTCGCGGCCGGCACCCCGAAGTGGCGTCGGGCCGCCATCTCCGCCCCGAAGATCCCATCCCCCCACTCGGCTAGGTTGAGATAGAGATCGAGGATCCGATCCTTCGGGAGACAGAGCTCGAGCACGAGGGTGAGATAGGCCTCATAGCCTTTCCGGACGAAGGAGCGCCCCTCCCAGAGGAAGAGGTTCTTCGCCACCTGTTGGCTGATCGTCGACGCGCCGCGGAGGCGTCCGCCGCGCTTGGCCTTGGTGATCGCGTTCTCGATCTCCTCGAGGTCGAAGCCCCAATGGAGATAGAATCGATCGTCTTCGGCGGCGAGGACCGCGCGGCGGAGGTTCGGAGAGATCTGTGCGCGGGAGACCACGTCGCGCTGGGGATAGATCGGGCGCGGACCGTCGATGGCACGCTGCACCGCGCGCTGGACGATCACCGCGGTCGTCAGCGGTTGGATGAGATTGAGCGGGAGGATCGCGAGGAAGGGGCCGACGAGGGCTAGGAGGAATAGGCGAAAGACCCAACGCCGGACGGTGGCCACGCCAGCGCGGATGCTTGTGGCGAAGGCGGTGAGGGTCGGGCTGGGCGACATGCGGTGGGGGAGGTCAGCGCGGGAGCCGAGGATGAACGACGCGCTGATCCTCGCGGCGCCGAATGGCATCGAGACGGGCCGCCACCGAGGCTTCCTGCGCGGCCAGATCGCGCTGTTCGCCCGGGTCCGCGACGAGGTCGAAGACGCGAAGCGTATCTCGCATCCAGACGCCCTTCCATCGGCCCTCGAGCACGGCGGCCTGATCACGATCTGGTGAGAACCAGACGTGATAAGGTCGCGTCGACTGGCGCGCGGGACCGCTCGCCTCACGGAACGTCAGCTCGTCGAAGAAAGAGCGCCCATCGATCTCCACGGGTGCGTCGAGCCCGGCGGCCTCCGCGAGCGTCGCATGGAGGTCAGCGAAGTCGGCGCGGATGGCGCTGGCCGTACCGGCCCGCGTCCGGCCCGGCCAATACGCGATACCCGGGACGCGCAGTCCGCCATCGTAGAGATCGCCCTTGAACCCGCGATACCCCAGGGTGCCATCGAACCATTGGCCGACCACATTCGTGCGTCCGTCGGTCGCACGGCGCAAGAAGGTCGCGCCATTGTCGGAGAGAAAGAGGAGGAGGGTCCGTTCTGCGATACCGAGCGAATCGAGGAGCGCGCGCAGCTGCCCGAGGTGGGTGTCGAGGAGCGTGACCTGCGCGGCGTATGAGCGTTTGCCTTCGGGCCAGGGCCGGTCTGCATACTCGCCGACCGAGGGGATCTCATAGCCGTCATCGGGGGCGCGGCTACCCTCGTTGTTGATGTGCGGGAGGTTCGTCGCCCAATACAGGAAGAAGGGACGATCCCGATGCTGGCGGACGAAGTCGAAGGCGCGTGCCTTGATCAGCTCCGGGGCGTAGTCGAGACGGACCGTCGCCCGTCCCGCACCTTTGGCATTGGCTCCCGGCACCACGTTCCGCGTCCGCACGGAGTCGGCCCCATCAAGGAGCCACTCCGGATAGAAGTTGTGCGCATGGACCTGGTCGCGATATCCGAAGAAGGTGTCAAAGCCCTGGGCGTTCGGCCAGCTCTCCGGTTGCGCGTCCCAACTCAGCCCCCACTTCCCGAAGAGGCCACTGGCGTAGCCTCGCTTCCGAAGACGCTCGGGGAGCGTGAGGTCAGCATCCCGAAGATAATCATTGTCGTTGTCATCGAGGCGGCATCGCCCATTGTGATATCCGGTCATCAGCGAGCAGCGGGCCGGTCCACACACCGCCGCACTCGATCGGAACTCGGTAAAGCGCAGGCCCTCGCGCGCGAGTCGATCGAGATGTGGGGTGGCGATCTCCCGTTGGCCCCAGGCGCCAAGCTCGCCGATGCCGAGATCGTCGGCGAGGAGGAGGACGATGTTCGGGGGCGCGAGGTCGGTTGCGGTCGATTGCCCCGCCGGAGTGGGAACGGGGCGGGGTGTCACACATGCCGACCCGATCAGGCAGAGCGTGAGGATCGCTGGCCAGCGGGACGCGTGTCGCATCGCGCCGCTCATGGCCGATGCTCCAGCCAGCTCGCCGGGATCTCCTGCCAGTCGCCACCGGCGCGCCGCACCTTGAGCCAGAGGTCCGCGCCCCCGCCGGCCTGGAAGAACCGCAGGATGATGGGATGGCGACCGGCACGCAACGCGATCATCCCCGTCCGCTCCTGGGTGCCATGGAGCCCGTCGTTGTCGACCACGAGCTGCTCGCCGACGGTGAAGGTGCTGCCGTCGTCCGAGGCGAGGGCGAACTCGTACATCGCGTCATCGGGCACCGTGAGCAGGCCACGAAAGACGAGGCCGTAACCTTCCGCACGCTCGGAGCCCATGCGCGCGATCGTCGCCACGGTGGTGCGTCGCATCACGGGCAGGGTATCAAGTGTGGCGACTCGGCTGAGCGACGCTTCATGGTAGGTGACTGCGAGGCCCGGGCGAAGCGCACCGGCGTCCGTCATCTCCGCCGGGCGGTAGGTGGTGCGGCGGAAGGTCGCGGCGCGGGGCGGACTCGCCTTTCCGTCGCGGGTGAAGGCACGCGCCGTGATGCGCGTCCCCGCACCGGTGACGGGGATCGTCAGCGGGCGCTCGTAGCGTGGGCTCGTCGCCGTGGGATCGGTGCCATCGGTGGTATAGCGGATCGTCGCGTCGGCGATCGGTACCGTGAGGGTGATCGTCGTCGTCGCCTCGAGGGTCAGGACGTCGGCGTCGAGTCCCACGACGTGCGGCAGGCGATAGTTCACGCCGAGCCGATCGAGGGTACGCAGGGCGGACGGGAGCCGCGCCTCGAAGCTCGACCAGCTGCGCCGTGCCTGCGGCGACCAGGTCACTTCCGCGAGGGCAAGGGCCCGCGGGAAGGCCATGTACTCCACGCTCGCGGGCGTCTTGAGGTACTCCGTCCAGATGTTCCCTTGCGCCCCGAGGATATGACGGGCCTGATCGGCGGTGAGCGTCTCAGGGATCGGCTCGTAGGAGTAGACCCGCTCCAGGGTGAGGAGTCCTCCGATCGCGAGCGGCTCGAACCGCTCGTCGCCCTGGTAGTAATCGAAGTAGAGGTGCGAGGTCGGGGTCATCACCACATCGTGACCGGCGCGCGCCGCGGCGATCCCCCCGCCGATCCCGCGCCAGCTCATCACTGTCGCGCCGGCCGGGAGCCCACCCTCGAGGATCTCGTCCCATCCGATCAGCCGGCGGTCGCGTGCCGCGAGCCAGCGTTCCATCCGCTGGATGAACCAGCTCTGGAGTTCGTGGGAATCCTTGAGACCCTCGCGACGGATCACCTCCTGGGCGATCGGGCTCGCATCCCAACGCGTCTTCGGCGCCTCGTCGCCCCCGATGTGGATGAAGCGACTCGGGAAGAGGGCGAGGACCTCGGTCATGATGTCCTGCA
Source organism: Gemmatimonadaceae bacterium (assembly GCA_049453775.1). Lineage (GTDB taxonomy): Bacteria > Gemmatimonadota > Gemmatimonadetes > Gemmatimonadales > Gemmatimonadaceae > Pseudogemmatithrix. Next base: position 9,960 of record JBMTXT010000025.1, read on the forward strand.
GGAAGGCGAAGGTCGCCTCGGTGGGGCAGAAGATGTCCTCGGAGACCCCCCAGATGGTGAGGACCTCGAAGGGGCCCGGCGTGCAGGCGTACTGCGGATAGGCCGCGAGCGCCGCGACGGTATGCCCGGGCATCTCGATCTCAGGGACCACGGTGATCTGACGCGCGGCGGCGTACGCCACGACCTCGCGGATCTCCTCCTGCGTGTAGAAGCCACAATACCGCTCCCCATCGCCCACGTACGGTGAGAAGTTCTTGGCGAGGATCGTCTCCTTCCGGCAGCTCCCCACCTCGGTGAGGCGCGGATATTGCTTGATCTCGATCCGCCACCCCTGGTCCTCGGTGAGGTGCCAGTGGAAGACGTTGAGCTTGTAGCGCGCCATCAGGTCGAGGTAGCGCTTGATGAAGGGTACCGGCTGGAAGTGCCGGCCGACGTCGAGATGGAGTCCCCGCCAGGCGAAGCGCGGAGCGTCGGCGATCGTCACCGCCGGGACGCGTCCACCATCCGCCGCCTCGACCAACTGCTGCAGCGTCTGCAGCGCATAGAAGCGACCCGCATCGCGTGCCGCGGTGATGGTGACCCCGCGCGGTGTGATCTCGAGCCGATAGCCCTCGGGGCCCCCGGCCGACGCGGCATCGGTTGACCGAAAGGTGATCCCCGCGCGCCCAAGCTGGGCCTCGGTGGCGTCCGGCAGGAAGACCGGGAGCCGTCCCTTCGGTTGCCAGCTCCCGGTGCCCGGGGTCACCGAGGCCGGGGCGGGGATGACGGGGAGTCGCTCGGCCGGCGTGAGGGGCTGAGCGGAGGCGGCGTGGGCGACCGCGACGAGGGCGATCAGGGGAGCCGTGAGGCGGCGGACGGTTCGGATCATCCGGTGAATCTCGCACCCCTCGGGGTGCCCCACCACCGGCGGTCGCTGGCGGACCGCCTCAGGGCGCGCAACCTTAACGTCGTCAGCTCGGCCCAGTGGGCCGTCCCGTTGCCACCTCGGAGATGCCATGCGCACGCCCCGTCGCCTCCTCACCTGCATCGCGATCGCCCTGCTCCTGCCGGTGCAGGCCCGCGCCCAATCCAACCGGGTCCTCGACATCGTCGAGGCGGTCTTCGATCGCTTTCTCGTCTCGGCTGCCAAGGAGCAGGCGGAGTCGGGGAATGTCCGCACCCAGCTGGAGGACGCCGAGGCGAAGATCGCGAAGTACGAGAAGTGTGCACGCGACTTCGAGGCGGGTGGGGGGATCGTCGCCGGTCGGCTGGGGCAGATCGCGGCCCGGGCGGCCATCAAGGCCAAGTGCGGCCCCGATGCCGAGTCGCTGCGGAAGGAGCGCCAGAAGATCGTGGATGGACCGGAGAATGCCGCCGCGCAAGCCGGAGGCTTCCAGCTCCCTGAGTATCGGAGCCTCCGGGATCGCCTCCGCGGCTATCTCGCCGGTGATCGCACGGGGTTCACGCCGGCGACGCTCGACCTCCTAAAGCGCCGGGAGAGCGACCTCGCCAAGGCGCTGGCGGGACCCAGCGGCGTGTATGTGGCGAACGGGGACAAGATCGCCGGCGCGATCGAGCGCGCGGCGAACAAGCTCGCGGGGAGCGCCGGGATGGCGATGGCCGGCGCCAACTGGAGCGGGGACTTCGCCTGGACCTGGATCTCCCAACTCTTCACCATGCAGTTCGCCTCTGGGGCGACGGTCTTCGAGCGTCCGTATCAGCCGGGGGAGTGGACCCGATGGACCACGCGGGTCGGCGGGGATGAGATGACGCAGGAGACCGAGCGCGCGTACATCGGCAAGCAGAGCGATGGGGCGCAGTGGTGGCGGATCAAGACGATCACTCGGTATGACCGCAGCCAGGCCGACACCGTGATCCTCGAGGCGCTCTTCCGCCCCGAGGTCGGGAACGAGGTCGTCCAGGAGCTCGTGCGGATGCGCGCCAAGCTCCCCGACAATCCCGAGCCACAGGAGATGATGGTCCCGGAGCAATGGAGCAGCTGGAACATGATGGGGACCTTCCGTTCGCGGCCCACGCCGGAGTCGATCGAGGGGGCGACGGTCGGGACCGAGTCGATTAGGACGCCAGCCGGCTCCTTCATCGCGCGCCACGTGCGCTTCGGTCAGCCCGGTGGGACCCTGAGCTGGTGGATCGACGAGTCCACGACCGGCGGCTGGGTCAAGTTCCAGGTGATGGACGGCGGGAAGCAGCCGACCTATGTGACGGAGCTCGTCGCGAAGGGGACCGGCGCCAAGAGCGAGCTGGGCGTCACCATCAAGTGATGAGGGCGGCATCCCTCGCTCGAATGAGGGACGCCAGCCGCACCGCCGATGGCGCTACCGCTCTCCCGGGCGGTAGCGCCGTTCCGTATGCCCCTCGAGTTGCCAGGGATAGAAGTAGACCTCGCGGAGATCCCCGGCCACATACCGTGCCGCCTGGTCATTGAAGTGCCTCGCGGTGGGCACGCTATTGAGCCCGCCCGCGGTCACGGCACGGGCTCGCAGGGTATCGCCGAATTCGACCACCGCGACGAAGCTGTTCCCGAGCGTCCCGTACATCTTTTTCGTCCCGGGCCAGGTGCGCGCGCCGAACGCGGCGAGCGATCCCCAACGAGAGGAGGTGAACCCCACGGGCAGGCTTGGGCCTGAATCATTGAACGGCTGCTGGATGTCACCGGTCAGTCGCTGGAAGCGATTGATCTCCCCCCAGGGCGTACGCCAGCTCCCGAAGTCCCGCTCGAGCCGCGTGACTGCACTATCGAGCGCGGTGATCCGCATCGCGGGTTGGCTCTTCGTCGCCATGAACGTGAGGAGATCCATCCCCTCCGCCTCCGGATCGGACCGGGAGGCGGTCCAGAGCGCCTCGCCGAAGAGCACGGCGACGGTGGTCGCGACGGAGCTGGTGCTCGAGCGGCGATCCCAAGCCCGCAGCGTATCGATCACCTCCTGGAACCGGGCGCGCGCCGGATCGGCGCCGCCGAGTCGGTCGTAGGCGGCGAAGAGCGCGGGGAGGAGGGGGTCGAAGGCGGTGAGATGTGGGTCGTACGCCGCCTCGATCAGCGTCTGCAGGGTGAAGCCGCGACGGGCCTGCAGCACCTCGAGGGCGTGGATCCCACGCGGGTTCTCCCCATACCAATCCATGTAGGCCGGGAAGTCGCGCTGACGCGGGCTGAAGCGGCCGGCGCCGGAATAGGGCCAGTTGTTCGTGTTCTGGATCCACCCCGTGGCCGGGTCGATGATCAGCGGGCTCTCGTCCACCGTGTGGACGGGCCCCCACTCGGTCGCCGGATCGCTCCCATCGACCGGCTTCCGCCAGTCGAAGCGCGGGTCCCGCTTCGCGACATGGTTCGCATGGAAGTACGCGATATGCCCATCGGCGTCGGCATAGACGGTGTTGTTCGACGAGTTGGTGTGCAGGTCCATCGACGTCCGAAACTCGGCGAGCGACCGCGCCTTGGTGCGGGTGTACGACTGCGTGAGCGCCGTGATCGGGTCGTGCATCAGCCGCGTCGCGATCCAGCGATCCCCTGCGGCGCGGACGATCGGGCCGTGATGCGTCCGGTAGGTCGGGAAGGTGCGCGGCTGGAGGCCCCGGTCGGTCCGCACCTGGATCGTCACGGAATCGATCAGGACGGGGCGTTCCTCGGTGCCATAGCGATAGGTCCACCGCGTCGCGGTACGTGTGACCTGCTCCGCATACTCGTCGATCGCGTCAGCCCCGCTCGAGGTGTGCATCCACCCCGCGCGATCATTGAACCCCTGATAGACAAAGAACTGTCCCCAGGTCACCGCCCCATAGGCGTTGAGCCCCTCCGCACTCGTCATCTGCAGCTCCTCGCGGAAGAAGAACGAGGTGTGCGGATTGATCAGGAGGAGGGCGTGCCCGCTCGCGCTGTTGGACGGTGCGATCGCGAAGCCGTTCGACCCGCTCGGCTCCTTGAGCTCGTACGGTTGCCAGCTCGCCACCTGTACCCCCTGCGCGCTGTCGGTGTAGAAGCGCTCGAGCCCCGCCAGCGAGATGCTCTCGACGTCGCCCCCGATGCTCCCTTCGGTGAAGGCGAGCGCCATCCAGGGTTCGAAGCGGGTCAGGACTTTCGGGCGGGTCTCCGGATGGATGTAGAGGTAGTAGTTGAGGCCGTCGGCCCACGCATCCATCAGCGCACGGAGCCACGCGGGGCTACGGCCGTAGAGCGCTTGGAGCGAGTCCGGGCTGATGAAGAGCCGCATCCGGAGGTCGTGCCAGAGCGCCGGCTCCCCCTCCGCCTCGGCGCGGCGCCCCAAGGCGGTGAGGTAGTTCATCTCGATGCGGTTGAAGTCGTCCTCCGCCTGCGCGTAGATCATCCCGAAGACGGCGTCCGCATCGGTCGTCCCGGTGATGTGGGGGATCCCCCAATCATCTCGGACGATCGTCGTCGCGGCGGCGTGGGCCTCCCAGCGGGCGAGGTCGGTGGCCGAGGGACCGGTGCGGGTGCAGCCGGCGAGGAGGGCGAGAGAGAGCGGGAGAAACGCGGATAGGCGGAGTCGCATCGGTGTCCAGTCAGGAGGGTGACGAGAATCTACCGCTCATATTGCCCCCCGCGAGCCGTGTCCGTACATCTATGACCATGATCTCTCGTCCGATTCGCCTCGCCGCCGTCGCCCTCCTCCTTGCCCTCGGGATCCACGCCTGCTCGAGCCCGACCGAGCCGCTCAAGGCCACCACGATGACCCTCTCGGCATCGGGGCTCACCCTGGATGCGATCGGCGCGACGAGTACCGTCACCGCGACCATCAATGACCAGAAGGGGAAGGCGATGGTCGGGGTCGTGCCCACGTGGAGCAGCAACGCGACGACCGTGGCCACCGTCTCGTCCACGGGGGTCATCTCCGCGGTGGGGAATGGGACCGCGCAGATCACCGCGACGGTCGAGGCCATCACCCAGACCGTCACCGTCACGGTGCAGCAGGCGCCGGTCTCGCCGATCGCGGTGGCGGGGAATGGGCAGACGGCGAAGGTGTTGACCGCCCTTCCGCAGGCGTTGCAGGTCAAGATCGAGGATCGCCTCGGGAATGCGATCGCTGGGGCGACGGTGACCTACACGGTGGTGAACGGCGGGGGCACGCTCTCCGCGGCGACCGCGACGACGACCTCGGGCGGCGTCGCGAGCGTCCAGTGGACCCTCGGCCGGACGTCCGGGACGCAGCAGAGCGTCTCCGCGGCGGTCGCTGGGAATGGCGGGACCGCGCTCTTCACCGCGATGGGGCTCCCTGACGACCCGAGGGAGATGATCACCGCGCCCAATGTGTTGGCGAATGGGCAGCGGGTGAAGTTCGGCACCGCGGTCCCGATTCGGCCGGCGGTGAAGGTCGTCGACCAGTACGGGAATGGGATCGCGGGTCGGACGGTCACCTTCACCGTGACCGCCGGTGGGGGCTCGGTGACCGGGGCCAGCGTGGCCACGGATGCGAGTGGGATCGCCACGGTCGGATCGTGGACCGTCGGGTCTGCCATCGGGACCAACACGGTGCAGGCGAGCACCACGGGGTTGTCGCCGATCACCTTCACCGTGCAGAGCATCTTGGATCCGTGTACGGCCGAGGGAGCGACCCCGATCGCGGTGGGCGATAGCCTCATCGGGAGTCTCACCGATACCGACTGCACCTGGACCCGTCCCCCCGGCTCCGATTCGGAGAATGATCGGTATGACTACTACCTGCTGACCCTGGCGTCACAGACCGCGGTCATCATCGAGATGACCAAGGTCACCGGGATCGAGGATCCCTACCTCTTCCTGTACAACGCCGTCACCGGCGACTCGATCAATGCGAACGACGACATCGTGTCCGGCGTGCAGCGGGATGCGCGTCTGACGAGCACGCTCAATCCGGGGAGCTACCTCATCCGGGCGACGACCTGGGGCCCCGGGGAGCGGGGGACCTATGCGATCGTGGTCCGGGGGTGTGCGCTTGGCGTGCCCAAGACGGTTCGGGTCAAGGCGGGGAATGGGCAGGTGGTCGCGCCGGGAAGTGCGGTGACGACCGCGCCGCAGGTCGAGGTCGTGGATGAGTGCGGGAATGGCATCGCGAATCGATCGGTGTCCTTTGCGACGGTCGAGGGGGTCGGGTCGATCACCGGGGCCACGGCGACGACGAACGCGAGTGGGATCGCGACCGTCGGGAGCTGGACCCTGAAGGAGGGCCCGAACGTCCTCTCGGCCACGGTCGCTGGGATGCCACTCGGCGCCGGCAACCCGGCGATCTTCTCGGCGACGGGGAAGGCGAGCACCGCAGGCTTCGATATCGCCTTGCGGTTCGTGACCATGCCGACGGTGTCGCAGTTGAACACCTTCGCCTCCGCAGCCGCACGGTGGGAGACGATCATCACGGGCGACCTGCCCACGCAGGGGCTCAATCTTGCGGCGGGAACCTGCAACTCCCCGGATGCCCTGACGGATCCGGTGGATGACGTGCTGATCATCGTGCGTCTCGAGGCGATTGATGGCCCTGGTGCGGTGTTGGGCTCGGCTGGTCCGTGCGCGGCGCGCACCGCGACGAATGGCGGCCTCACCGCGCTCGGCACCATGCGCTTCGACACGGCGGACCTCGCGGGCCTCGAGAGTGGCGGCGGGTTTGCGAACGTGATCCTGCATGAGATGGGGCACGTGCTGGGGATCGGGACGCTCTGGAATTCGAAGGCACTGCTCCAGAACGCGTCCAGCACCTCGAACAAGCAGGACACCTTCTTCTCGGGCACCAATGCGGTGACGGCGTTCAATGCCATCGGGGGGAGTACCTATACCGGTGGACAGAAGGTTCCCGTCGAGAACTGCGTGACTGGAGTCCCGACCAGCTGCGGATCTGGCACGATCAATTCCCATTGGCGCGAATCCGTGCTTCGGAATGAACTGATGACCGGCTATCTCAACTCAGGTGAGAATCCCCTGAGTGCCTTGACCATCGCCTCCCTCAAGGACATCGGCTACGTCGTAGATGAATCCAAGGCCGACTTCTTCTTCGTCCAGACCAACCTCATGGCCGGGCAGGGACTCCAATCGATGGATCAGGGGATCCATCTAAAGGACGACATCGAGAAGGGGCCGATCTACACCCTTGGGAACGACGGTCGACCGATCGGCATGCCTGCCGCGCCCTCAGCTAAGAAGCGCCGAGGCAGGTAAGCCCCTTCCGGAGGCAGTCACGGTGACGAGGGGGCTCCATTCGGGGCCCCTTCGTTATTTCAAGGGGCCGAGAAGGCCGCTGTGAAGCATTCTCCTCTGGGCTCAGTCCTGCCGTTTCGGCATATTTGATGAACGGTCTCCTTCCGGGCCGCACTTTAGACCTAAAGACGATGTCCGCCAGCTCCGCCCCCCTCAAGCGCACCCCCTTCTACGACCTCCACGTCGCCGCCGGCGCCAAGATCGTCCCCTTCGCCGGCTTCGAGATGCCGATCCAGTACCCCACCGGCATCACGGCAGAGCACCAGGCCGTCCGCAATGCCTGCGGCGTCTTCGATGTCAGTCACATGGGGGAGTTCATCGTCCGTGGCCCCCAGGCGATCGACTTCGTCACCTACGTCACGTCCAACGACGTCGCCGCCCTCGGCATCGGGCAGGTCCATTACTCCGCGATCCTCACCGAGCAGGGGACCTTCGTCGACGACTGCCTCGTCTATCGCTACGCCGACCACCTGATGATGGTCGTCAATGGCTCGAACAAGGACAAAGACCTTGCGCACATCCAACAGTATGTGTCGCGCTTCGACTGCACCCTCACCGATGTCTCGGATGAGATCGGGCTCCTCGCCGTGCAGGGCCCCAAGGCAGAGTCCATCCTGCAGCAGCTGACCCCCGCCGATCTCGCCGCCATCAAGTACTACTGGTTCGTCGAGACCACCGTCGCGGGGATCCCCATGACCCTCTCGCGCACCGGCTACACTGGCGAGGATGGCTTCGAGCTCTACCACGATGTCACGCACTCCGCCGCGCTCTGGAAGGCCCTCATGGAGACGGGGGCGATCACCCCCGCTGGTCTCGGGTGCCGCGACTCGCTCCGCCTCGAGATGGGGATGGCGCTCTACGGCAACGACATCGATGACACCATCACCCCACTCGAGGCTGGACTCGGCTGGCTCGTGAAGCTGAAGAAGGGCGATTTCGTCGGGCGTGCCGCCCTCGAGGCGCAGAAGGCCGCCGGCGTCCCACGCAAACTCGTCGGCTTCACCTTCACCGAGAAGGCGATCCCCCGGCACGGCTACCCGGTCTTCGTGAACGGTGCGCCGAGTGGGGTCGTGATGTCGGGCATCATGAGTCCGAGCGTCGGCGTCGGGCTGGGCACCGCCTATGTCCCGGCCGATCACGCGAAGCCGGGGAACATGCTCGAGGTCGAGATCCGCGGGAAGCGCGTCGTCGGCACCATCACCCCCTTCCCCTTCTGGACCCAGGGGACGGTGAAGCGCTAGTACCATGGGCGTCCTGATCACCCTCACCGACGTCGAACCCGCGGTTCGGCTCAACGCGCTCCTCGAGGCCGACGGCATCGAGACCACGATGGTCTCGCCGTTGGACGATCTCCCCAGCGAGATCCGCCGCGCGAAGCCCGATGTCATCGTCTTCACGGGCAACCTGCTCGATGCCCAGACGATGAGCCTCGTGCGCGATCAGCTCTGGGGTGGGGCGGCGGTGATCGGGCTCTCCGATGTCGGGGACGAAGGGCTCGAGCACCGGCTCAAGTCGCTCGGCTTCAGTGATGTGCTCGTCAAGCCGGTCACGCCGGAGGCGCTGCGCGTCAGCGTCGCCGAGCTATTGGAGCGGCAACGGGTCACGCGGGAGACGGGGCTCTTCGGGGAGAGCGAGGCGGTGCGGCAGGTGCTCGTGCAGGTCGCACAGATGGCGCCGGTCTCGAGCACCGTCCTGATCGAGGGGGAGAGCGGGACGGGGAAGGAGCTCGTCGCGCGGGCGCTCGCGCGGCTCTCCCCCCGCCGGAACAAGCCCTTCATCGCGGTCAATGTCGGCGCGCTGCCGGAGACCCTCCTCGAGAGCGAGCTCTTCGGGCATGAGAAGGGGGCGTTCACCGGGGCCGCCGAGCGTCGGATCGGGCGCTTCGAGCTCGCGAGCGGGGGGACGTTGTTCCTCGACGAGATCGGCGAGATCCCCTCGAGCACGCAGGTCAAGCTCCTGCGGGTCCTAGAGGAGCGTCAGGTCACGCGAGTCGGTGGCACCCAGGCGATCCCGGTCGATGTGCGCGTGATCGCGGCGACGAATCGTCCGTTGCGTGAGAGCGTCGAGCGGGGGGAGTTCCGCTCCGATCTCTTCTATCGGCTCAATGTCCTGCGCATCTATCTCCCACCGTTGCGGGAGCGTCGTGAGGACATCCCGTTGCTCGTGCGGCGCTTCGTCCAGGAGTTCGCGCAGCAGCACGATCGCGTCTTCCACGGGATCTCCGCCGAGGCGATGCAGGCGCTCGTGCACTACGGGTGGCCGGGGAACATCCGCGAGTTGCGGAACCTGATCGAGAGCATGGTCGTCCTTGCGACTGGCCGTGAGATCGGGATCGCCGACATCCCGGCCGCGATCCGTGAGGGTGGGGGCGATCGGTTGCTCCCCGTCCCGATCGGGTCGATCCTGCGAGAGGAGGGGCGGGCGGAGGGTCGGGAGCTTGAGTTCATCGTCCGGAGCCTGGTCGAGGTGAAGCTCCAGCTCGAGGAGTTGCGTCGCCGGGTCGATCAGGACCGCGCGATGATGGAGCAGGTGGCCTCCGGTGCACTGGGTGGCGGGGCGATCGGGGGCCGCCCGATCGGACCTGGCGCCGGCGCGTTTCCGCTGACCGGAGGGCTCGAGTGGTCTGGCGGTGGGGTCGAACCGCCGGGGACCATCGCACCGGCCGCGGGGGTGACCCTGACCCCCGGGATGACCATGGCCGAGATCGAGAAGGCCGCCATCCTGGCGGCCCTGCGCGAGACCCGGGGGAATCGCCGGAAGGCCGCTGAGATCCTCCAGATCGGGGAGCGGACCATGTACCGGAAGCTCAAGGAGTATCAGGTGCCGGACCGCTTCGGGGAGTGACAGGTCAGTAGGTGTGACCATTGTCAGGTCGGGTCGTCTAGAGGCTGATAATTATTGCAGATATCATCCTGCGATCTCACCGCCTCGCCACCTGACGCGTGACTCATCCCCGAAGCGCCCACGTCAATCCCTCGATCGCCGGTACGGTCCTTCACATCCAGGGTGCCGAGGACCTGATCGCGACGTTGCAGGATGTCCTCTCCGTCCGAGTGGTCCCTTCGCCTACCGGGGGGATCGACGCGATCCATGTCCTCGTGACCGGTGGGACGCCCGCCAAGCAGATCGTCCGGAACATCGAGAGCGCCCTGATGGCGCAGTTGGGGTTACAGGTCGACCACCGGAAGATCTCCGTCGCCGCCACATCACGTCGCGCAGATGGTGAGGGGCCGCAGGTCCCAGCGGCGACCGAGAGTCTAATCCGCCAGGTGGACCTCCGACCTGGGCGGCCCATCTACTTTGAGGATGTCGAAGTCCGGGGGTCTCGCACGCGGGGCATCACCTGCCGCGTGATCCTGAGCAGCGGTGCGGTGCAGTACGCTGGCGAGTCTGAGGAAGGGGTGCAGACCGAACGCAGTCGGCTCGAGGTTGCGGCTCGGGCCACCGTCGCCGCGTTGGGTGCCATGACCGAGGTCGCTGGCACCTTCTCTCTGCATGGCATACGTCTGATTACTGCCTTCGATCGCGAGCTCGTCCTCGCGGGGGTCACCGTCCGCGACGGGCGCGAGCAGCGGCTGCTGACCGGCACGTGCGAGCTGCGCGAAAGTATGGAGACCGCTGCGGTCCTGGCGGTCCTCGACGCCACAAATAGATGGATCCTGCCGGCGCTCACGTCGTCATGGTCGGACACCATCCTCAGGAGGGTCGAATCCAGCAGGAGCCGACCAATACCCTCACCATGAACTGATAAGGAGATAGGGGAGCCCCCGTTCTCTCGGAGCGGAGAGATACGAAAGGCGTCACAGATGACGCGCGAGCGGAGCCGCTCTTTGCCGGACATCCTAGCTGGTGCTAGGAGATCCCACCGAAGGGAGGTGAATCTCGATGTCTGTCATAGCGACACTGTTGACGAAGTTGTGCGCGTTTGTGCTGGGTGATGCGGCTAACTGGATATAGTAGGTAGAGAGAACAGGGGCTTCTCCACAACATGTCAGATAAAGCGGTAAAAAGAATCGTCACAACCGTATCGGCCGGAGCACTCGCCGCTGCGGTCACACTATTTCTGTACGGGCCTGAGCCAAGCGAATCGCATTGCGGCCAGAACATCTCGATGAGGTCGGCCCGGGGGACATATTCTCCTGCGCGCA
>JBMTXT010000026.1:0-20106 GCA_049453775.1 Gemmatimonadaceae bacterium
GGGGCGGTCTGCGTCTATCACCGGGGGGTCGAGACCGCGGTGCGTGCCCTCGAGGGGAGCGGGAGCCCCGTCGCCGCGGTCTCGACTGGCTTCCCCGCGGGACTCTCCCCGTTCGAGACGCGACTCGCCGAGATCCGTGCGTCGGTCGCCGCGGGGGCGCGCGAGATCGACATCGTCATCACGCGGGCGCATGTGCTCACCGGTGACTGGACCGCGCTCTACGACGAGGTCCGCGCCTTCCGCGAGGCCTGTGGGGATACCCACCTCAAGGCGATCCTCGCCACCGGCGAACTGGCCACACTGACCAATGTGGCGCGTGCGAGCTGGGTCGCGATGCAGGCGGGCGCCGATTTCATCAAGACGAGCACGGGGAAGGAAGGGGTGAACGCGACCCTCCCCGTCTCGCTCGTGATGGTGCGGCAGATCCGCGAGTACGCCGAGGCGAGTGGGTGCCTGGTGGGCTACAAGCCCGCCGGGGGGATCCGCGCCGCCAAGCCCGCCCTGGATTACCTCCTCCTCATGAAGGAGGAGCTCGGCGTGCGCTGGCTCCAGCCCGACCTCTTCCGCTTCGGGGCCTCTGGGCTCCTCACCGATATCGAGCGTCAGCTCGAACATCACGTCACCGGGCGCTACGCTGCGGCCCATCGCCAGCCGATGCCATGACTCGCGTCGCCGATCTCTTCCAGTCGATGGATTACGGCCCCGCACCGGAGAGCGACGCCGAGGCGCGCGCCTGGCTCGCCGCGCACGACGCGACCTTCGGGCACTTCCTCGCCGGGAAGTGGACCAAGGCGGGGAAGACCTTCGCGGTCATCGATCCGAGCACCAACGCCCCGCTCGCGAAGGTCACGCAGGGGACCGCGGCGGACGTCGAGGCGGCGGTGAAGGCCGCGCGCGGCGCCTTCGGGAAGTGGACGAAGCTCACCCCACATCAGCGGGCGCGACACCTCTATGCGCTCGCGCGCATGGTGCAGAAGCATGCGCGGCTCTTCGCGGTGCTCGAGTCGATGGACAACGGGAAGCCGATCCGCGAGACCCGCGATCTCGACATCCCCCTCGTGGCACGGCACTTCTATCACCATGCGGGATGGGCCCAGCTCCTCCCGACCGAGTTCCCGGGCTATGGCCCCGTCGGCGTCGTGGGGCAGATCATCCCGTGGAACTTCCCGTTGCTCATGTTGGCGTGGAAGGTCGCGCCGGCGCTCGCGGCGGGGAACACGGTGGTGCTGAAGCCGGCCGAGTTCACCCCACTCTCGGCGCTCCTCTTCGCCGAGCTCGCCGCGCAGGCGGGGCTGCCGCCCGGCGTGCTGAACATCGTGACGGGTGATGGCGAGACCGGGGCGGCGCTCGTCGCACACCCGGGCGTCGACAAGATCGCCTTCACGGGATCCACCGAGGTCGGCAAGATCATCCGGAAGGCGACGGCGGGGTCGGGGAAGAAGCTCTCGCTCGAACTCGGGGGGAAGTCCCCGTTCATCGTGTACGAGGACGCCGATCTCGATGCCGTGGTCGAGGGGGTCGTCGACGCGATCTGGTTCAATCAGGGGCAGGTCTGCTGTGCCGGGTCGCGTCTCCTCGTGCAGGAGGGGATCCACGACCGCCTCATCGCGAAGCTGCGTGCGCGGATGGAGACGCTCCGGGTCGGTCGCCCGCTCGACAAGGGGATCGACATGGGAGCGATCGTCGCGCCGGAGCAATTGGAGCGGATCCGTGCGCTCTGCGCGCAGGGCGAGGCCGAGGGGGCCACACGCTGGCAGGCGAGCGGGGCGGTCCCGAGCACCGGGTGCTTCTTCCCGCCGACGCTCTTCACCAACGTCTCCCCCGCGAGCACTATCGCGCAGGTTGAGATCTTCGGGCCGGTGATGGTCGCGATGACCTTCCGCACGCCGGAGGAGTCGGTCGCGCTCGCGAACAACACGGTGTACGGGCTCGCCGCGAGCCTGTGGACGGAGAACATCAACCTCGCGCTCGACGTCGCGCCGAAGCTCAAGGCCGGGGTGGTCTGGGTAAATGCGACCAATCTCTTCGATGCCGCCGCCGGATTCGGTGGGTATCGCGAAAGCGGGTTTGGGCGCGAGGGCGGAAAGGAGGGGATGTGGGAGTATCTCCTCCCCGCGGGCGCCACCCGGGCCTCCGAGGCGGCGGCGCGTCAGGTGCGCGAGGCGAAGAAGGCCGCGGCGCGCGCGCCGGAGACGCCGCGGGAGCCCCTGCTCACCCCCGTCGATCAGGTCGACCGCACCGCGAAGCTCTTCATCGGGGGGAAGCAGGCGCGCCCGGACTCCGGCTATTCGCGGGCGATCCTCGATCCCAGGGGGCGCATCGTCGGCGAGGTGGGGGAGGGGAACCGGAAGGATCTGCGGAACGCGGTGGAGGCGGCACATGCTGCTGCGAAGGGATGGGCGACCTCCACCGGGCATCTCCGCGCGCAGATCTTGTACTACCTCGGCGAGAACCTCAGTGCGCGCGCGGAGGAGTTCGCCACGCGCCTCCGGGCGATGACCGGCGCGAGTGCGCGGGAGGCGAGGCGCGAGGTCGAGCAGAGCATCGAAGGCTGCTTCGCGTATGCCGCGTGGGCGGACAAGTGGGACGGCGCGGTGCATCAGGTGCCCTTCCGTGGGGTCGCCATCGCGATGCAGGAGCCGATCGGCGTGGTCGGCGTCGTGGCACCGAGCGCGGCGCCGCTGCTCGGCTTCATCTCGATGGTCGCACCGCTCATCGCCACGGGGAACACCGTCGTCGCGATCCCAAGCGAGGGGCATCCCCTCGCCGCGACCGATCTCTACACCGTCTTCGAGAGCTCCGACCTCCCGGGGGGCGTGGTGAACATCGTCACCGGGGCGAGCGAGGCGTTGGGGAAGGTCCTCGCCGAGCACGACGACGTGGAGGCGGTCTGGTTCATGGGCACGGAGGCCGGACGCCGCGCGATCGAGCTGGCTTCGGCCGGGAACATGAAGCGCACCTTCTGCCGGCTCACCCCGAACGATCCCTCGGTGACGGGGGATATGAAGGCCCTGCTGCGCGAGGCGACGCAGGTCAAGAACATCTGGGTCCCCTACGGGGCCTGATCGCAGGAGACGACCCGCGCGCCACCGGTCGGGTGGCACGCCCCGATCATCCCGCGCGTTCGGTCGCCTTCACCTCGTCCCAGATCACGTCGAGCGCCTCGAGTCCCGCGGTGCGCACGTCGAGTCCTCGCGCCGTCGCGATCGTCTCCACCGCCTCGAACCGGCGCTGGAACTTCGCGTTCGCTCGGTCCAAGGCGAGGGCGGGATGCGTCCCCGCCTTGCGGCAGAGATTCACCACCGCGAAGAGGAGGTCACCGAGCTCCTCTTCGAGTGCGGCATGCCGCGGATCGGCGCTGGGCACCCCATGGGTCTCGAAGGTCGCGCCGTCCTGCGCGATCTGTGCCTTCACCTCTTCCAGCTCTTCCGCCACCTTCTGGAGCGGCCCCTCCACGTCGGGCCAGTCGAAGCCCACCCCCGCCGCGCGCTCCTGCAGGCGATGGGCGCGGTGCAGGGCGGGGAGTCCGCTCGGGAGCCCCTCCGCGAGCGAGCGCCGATGCTTGGCCTTCATCTGCTCCCAGGGCGTCCGCTCCGTCTCCGTGCCATAGAGCCAGGGATGCCGCGTCCGCATCTTGTGCACGAGGGAGCCGGCCACCTGCGCGGGACCGAAGGCGCCGCGCTCCTCGGCGATCACCGCATGGAAGAGCACCTGGAGCAGGACGTCTCCCAGCTCCCCGCACATCGCCGCGTCGTCCCCGTCCCGCAGGGCGTCGTCGAGCTCATGCATCTCCTCGTTCAGGTAGGGGCGGAGGGAGGCGTGGGTCTGGGCGCGATCCCAGGCGTCACGGGCGCGGAGGTCGCGCATGATCGCGAGGGCATCGTCGAGGGAGGCATGGGGGCGGTGGTCGTCTTGCATGGCTCAGAGGGGACCGGTAGTCTTGCAGATTCTCATGTCGCGGGAATCTAGCCCTCCATCACGTGAGGCACCGCCGCGCATTGCGGAGGCGGGGGCCCCGCTGCGCGCCTGGATCGAGGTCGATCTCGACGCGGTCCGGCGCAACGCCGAGCGCGTCGCGGCCCACTCCGGGCTCCCGATGATCCCGATGGTGAAGGGGGATGCCTATGCCCTCGGGGTCCTCCCGATCGTGCGGGTCCTGGAGCCGCTCGCGCCGTATGCGTATGGCGTCTCCGTCCCGGTAGAGGGAGAGGAACTGCGGGCGGCGGGCATCGCGCGCCCGATCATCTTGTACACGCCCTGTCTGCCGGAGGAGCTCGCGCGCGCGCACGCCGCGCAGCTGACTCCCTCGCTCTCGCGTCCGGAGCAGATCGCGGCCTGGGCGGCGCTCGGGGGCGGGGGCTGGCATCTGGTGATCGACACGGGGATGCATCGCGAGGGGATCGCCTGGGATGCGGTCGGCACCCTCCGGGCGTTGCTCGAGACCCACCCGCCGGCGGGGGTCTACACGCACTTCCATTCGGCCGATGCGGATGCCACATCGATCACGCAGCAGGAGGCGCGCTTCGCGCAGGCGGTCGCGGCGCTCCCCGCGCGACCTGCGATGGTGTACGCAGACAACAGCCCCGCGATGGCCCGCCGGACGAGCTCCCCCTTCGGTGCGACGCGCCCGGGTGCCTTCCTCTACGGTCTCTCGGGGGGAGCGGATGCTGCGATCCACCCCGAGCCGGTGGTGCAGGTGCGCGCGCGGATCCTCGAGCTTCGCTGGATCGAGGCGGGGGAGACCGTCAGCTATGGGGCGACCTGGCGCGCCTCGCGTCGCACGCGGGTCGCGACGGTCGCCATCGGGCATGCCGATGGGTGGCGTCGTGCCCTCTCGAATTGGTCGGATGGCCTGGTGCATGGGCGCCGGGTGCCGATGATCGGGACCGTCACGATGGACATGACGATGGCGGATGTGACGGAGGTCGAGGCAGGGGTCGGTGATGTGGTGACCGTGCTGGGGACCGATGGGGCCGAGACCTTGACCCTCGATGGGGTCGCGACGCGCGCGGGGCTCTCCCCTTATGAACTGCTCAACGGCCTGCGATCGCGGCTCCCGCATCTCTACCTTGGGGGGCACGCATGAGGCGGGCGCTCATCCTCGTCCTCGACGGCGTCGGGATCGGGGCGGCACCCGATGCCGCGGCCTATGGTGATCTCGGGTCGGACACCCTCGGGAACCTCGCGCGCACCGTCGGCGGCCTGCGGATCCCCACCCTCGAGCGGTTGGGCCTCGGCCGGATCGCCCCGCTCGAGGGGGTCGCCGCGGTGGCGCACCCCGAGGCCGCCTTCGGCCTCATGGAGCCCCGCTCCTCCGGGAAGGACAGCACGACGGGGCATTGGGAGCTCGCCGGGGTCCACCTCGTTCGCCCCTTCCCGACCTATCCGCAGGGGTTCCCCCCTGCGCTGATCGCCGAGTTCGCGGCGCGCACCGGGCGTGGGGTGATCGGCAATGTGGTCGGGAGCGGGACGGCGATCCTCGCCGAATACGGGGAGCGCCACCAACAGACGGGGGACTGGATCCTCTACACCTCCGCCGACTCGGTCTTCCAGATCGCCGCGCACGAGGCGACGGTGCCGCTCGCCGAACTCTACGCCGCCTGCGAGACCGCGCGGGCCCTGCTCGTCCCGCCGCACGATATCTCCCGCGTGATCGCGCGGCCCTTCGTCGGGGGGCCGGGCGCCTACACCCGCACGGCGAACCGTCGGGATTTCGCGATCGCCGCCCCATCGGAGACCCTCCTGGACGCCCTCGCGGCCGCCGGGATCCCGCGTGTCGGGGTGGGGAAGGTGGACGACCTCTTCGCGCGCCGGGGGCTCGAGGGGGGGCATACCTCGGCCAACGCCGAGGGGATCGCGCGGATCCTCGAGTGGCTCCGCACGGGGCCCGATGGGCTCTGCTTCGCCAACCTTGTAGATTTCGACCAGTTGTACGGGCACCGGAACGATGTTCCGGGGTTCCATCAGGCGGTGCGGGCGTTCGACGCCGTGCTCCCTGAACTCATCGCCGCCCTCCGCGAGGACGACCTGCTCTTCATCACGGCCGACCATGGTAACGACCCGACGACGCCGTCGACCGATCACGCCCGTGAGTGCGTGCCGGTCCTAGTCGTCGGGCCACGTGTGACCCCGGTCGATCTCGGGCGGCGCCCCACCTTCTCGGACCTTGGGGCCACCGTGGCGGAGTGGCTGGGTGTCGCCTTCCGTGGGCGTGGGACCTCGTTCCTCGCACAGGTGGTGCGATGAGCCTCGATCCCGTCGCGCCGTTCCTGGCGACGCTGCACGAGGCGGCCCTCGGGGCGATGCGCCATGCCTACGCGCCCTACTCGAAGTTCCATGTCGGGGCGGCGCTGTTGACCGAGGACGGGCAGGTGATCGCGGGGTGCAACGTGGAGAACGCGTCGTACCCAGCGGGGACCTGCGCCGAGCGGGCGGCGATCGGCGCCGCTGTCGCCGCAGGGCATCGGCGCTTCCGTGCGGTGCTCATCAGCACCGAGGCCGATACCCCGACGCCCCCCTGCGGGGTCTGTCGTCAGGTGCTCGCCGAATTCGGGACGGACCTTGCCGTCATCGCGCGCACCACCACCGGGGCCGAGGCGCGGTGGGTGCTCGCCGACCTCCTGCCCGATCCCTTCACGCCGGCTTCCTTCCGCCATTGATGCGTTCCTTTCGACGCGCGACCATCGTCGCCGCGCTGTTCGCGGTCTCCGCCCTCGGTGCCTGTACCGAGGAGCTCCGCACGACCGCGGCCTGTCCTGGGCTCTGCCCGGGACAGCAGGTCCCGATCCTCGACACCGTGATCGACCCCGCGGTGGTCCTCGACACCACGCTCCAGCCCTTCCCGGTGCTCGGGGGCGAGCCCGCGCTCTTCCTGGCCGCCCGGGGCGACACCTTGGACGTGCGGGCGGTGGTGCGCTTCGATACCCTCCCGCGGCAGTACTCCCCGGTCGGGGACACGCTCACCGCGATCTCGGTGGTCGATTCGGCGACGCTCGCCGTCCAGCTCAAGCGGACCGGCGCCCCCCTCCCCGCGACGATCTTCCTCGACGCCTATGATGTGACCGATACGGTGGCGGCGGATTCGGCCCCGCTCACCCTGCTGCCGTACTTCACCCCCGCGCGTCGGCTGGGGTCGGTGCAGATCGACAGTGCCGCGTTCCGGGATTCGATCGCGGTGACGATCCCGATCGACACCGCGATGCTGCGGTCGATCGTGACCGACACCCTGCGGCTCCTCCGCATCGGTCTGCAGCTCCGGGCCCTCGGTTCGGCGGAGGTCACCGTGACGGGGAGCACCGGTGGATCCGCGGCCCCCACCCTCCGGTATCGCGCATCGGCAGATACCGCGGTGAAGGCGCTCACGGCGCGCCCCTTCTCCACGACCCCCGTCACGCCGATTGGGCTCGCCGGCGAGTTCCAGGATTACCTCATCGTCGTGCGCGCCCCCGATCCGATGGTGGCTGGGCGGTTCGTGGTGGGTGGGATCCCTGGCCATCGTAGCTATCTGCGCTTCGATCTCCCGAGCTGGTTGACCGACTCGGTGGCGGTGCTCACCGCGAAGCTCGAGCTCACGCAGGAGCCGATCCGCGGTCTCGATCCCACCCGGTCGTTCGTCGTGCGGGCGCACGTCGGGCTCGGGGCGTGGGAGCTGGCGGATCTCAACCGCGCGGCCCGTCTCCTCGCACCGGTCGGCACCTTCATCACCGACTCGCTCGTGCTGGCGCCGGGGGATTCCGGCATCACGCGGCTCGAGATGAATGGGGTGATCCGCCAGTGGCGGACGAACAACGGGCGTCGGGCGGTGCCGAGCGTGCTCATCCTCCGTCCGGAGATCGAGGGCGCCACCGGCCTGGCCGCCCGCTTCTACGGTACCGGCGCCGCGCCGGCCCTGCGGCCGCGCCTGCGCATCAGCTACGTCCCCGCCATCCGCTACGGTCAGCCATGATCCCAATGCTATTCCGACCGATCGCCCTCATCGGCGTCTGTGCGCTCGCCCTGCCGGCGCAGGGGAGCGTGGGGACCCAAGGCTACGGCTATCCGACCGGGCAGTTGAGCGCGGCGGCGACGGGTGGGGGGGGCGCCGCGGCGGAGATCGATGCGGCGAGCGCCATCAATCCCGCGGCGCTCGCGACCGGCGCGCGATACAGCGTCTACATGCAGTTCGAGCCGGAGTTCCGGTCGACGCGAGTGACGGGTCCGGAGGAGCGCGTCCGCCTGATGCGCTTTCCCGGATTCGCCGCCTCCGGTGGGTGGGGCAAGTTCGCGGCGGGCCTCTCCTTCACGACGTTGCTCGATCGCACCTGGCTCAACCAGTATGCGGATACGCAGTCGGTGGGCGGGATCGCCACCCCTTCGAGCGTGATCGCCAGCAGCGATGGCGGGATCACTGATGCGCGGTTCTCGATCGCCTACGCGGTGCGTCCCCGATTGCAGGTCGGGCTGGCCCTTCATGCGGTCTCGGGCCAGAACCGGATCCTCTTCGGTCGTACCTTCAGTGACAGCTCGGGGCTCGGGTCAGCGGAGCAGTCCTCCACGCTCAACTTTGGTGGACGCGGCCTCTCCCTCGGGGTGATCGGCATGCCGATCGAGGACCTGGTGGTCGGCGCCTCGCTCCGCACCAGTGGCCCGCTCTCAGTCCGCCAGGACGGCCAGTCCCTCGCCTCGGCGGACCTGCCGAGCCGCATGGGGGTGGGAGCGTCGTGGATCGGGATCCCGAATACCACGCTCTCCGTGCGGTTCGATCGGACGCGCTGGACGCAGATGGCGGCGCTCGGTTCGACGCGGATGTCGACCTTCGATGCGACCGATCTCGGGGCGGGGCTCGAGGTGGTCGGGCCGCGCATCGCGGGCGGGTCGACGGCCCTGCGCATCGGGATCCGCGATCGTGGGTTGCCATTCGGCGTGGATGGGACGGCCGTCGGAGAGCGCACGACCTCGGGGGGGCTCAGTGTCCCACTCGGCCGGAGCCGCGGGCAGATCGATCTCGGGCTACAGCGCGCCACCCGCACCTCGTCGGTGGCGACCGAACAGGCCTGGCTCCTCTCCCTCGGGTTCGGCATTCGCCCGTAGGTCGCTCGGATGACCACCACGGGGGCTGACGCCGGTGCACTCGTGCTGGTCGCCGATGATGTCGAGGCGAACGTCGAGCTCCTGCGCGATCAGCTGACGGCCCTCGGCCATCGCGTCATCCACGCCGGGGACGGCCCTGCGGCCCTCGCCCGCGCGATCGCCGAGTCACCGGACCTCTGCCTCCTCGACGTGTCGATGCCGGCAGGCGATCTCGGGGTCGATCCCCGCGATACGGGCTATGCGGTCTGTCGGCGGCTCAAGCAGGATCCGCGCACGGCGCGCATCCCCGTCATCTTCGTCACCGCACAGAACGAGCCCTCGGCCCGGGTGAAGGCCATCGAGGCCGGCGGCGACGACTTCCTGCTCAAGCCGCACGACCGACATGTGCTCGGCGCGCGGGTCCGCAGCCTGCTCCAACTCAAGCAGGCGACCGATGCCCTCGCCGAGAGCTTGGAGCGGTTGCAGGGGGAGCAACGGACGCGGGAGGACCTGGTGCGGATGGTGGTGCACGACCTCAAGACCCCGCTCACCGCGATCCTCGCCACCCTCGAGATGCTCCGCGATGGGGAGTTCGGGGCGATCGACGAGCGGCCGCGCCGGGCCCTCTCCGATGTGGAGGGGCAGGCGGAGGATCTCCTCGGCCTGATCCAAGATCTGCTGGATGTGTCGAAGGTCGAGGAGCAGTCGCTCCTCCTGCAGCCCGAGCCGATCGCACCGGCCGCGCTCTTCGCCGAGCTCTGCTTCGATTGGGCGGCGCGGTTCCAGCAGGCGCAGACGACGACCGAGACCGCCGTCGCGGAGGACGCCCCCGTCTTCGCGGCTGACAAGACGCTGCTCAAACGCGTCCTCTCGAATCTCGTGCAGAACGCGATCACCCATGCGCCGGTGCCGGTCACCCTCACCTTCCGCGCTGAGCGCGATGGGGAGGGGATCCGGTTGAGTGTGCAAGATGATGGGCCGGGGATCCCGGAGGCGAACCGCGAGCGGATCTTCCAGAAGTTCGCCCAGCTCCGCGACGCCGGGGCCCCCAAGGTGCGGAGCTCGGGACTCGGGCTCGCCTTCTGTCGCGTGGCGGTCGAATCCCATGGGGGGCGCATCTGGGTGGAGAGCACGCTAGGGGAGGGGAGTACCTTTCATCTCGTCCTGCCGACCCGTCCCTCCCTCGCCACCGTCCCACTTCGCGCCGCCGCCCCATGAGCCGCACCGTCTACATCGAGACCTACGGCTGCCAGATGAACGTCAGCGATTCTGAGCTGATGTATGGCACCTTGCAGGCCTCCGGTTACACGCCGGTCGAGGGCCCCGAGGGCGCGGACGTCGTCTTGGTGAACACCTGCGCGATTCGTGAGAACGCGGAACAGCGGGTGATCGGGCGGCTGGGCGAGCTCCGTCGCGACCTGAAGCCGGGCGCGGTGCTCGGGGTGACCGGGTGCATGGCGCAGCGCCTCGGGCCTCGGCTCCTCGAGACCGATACGCGCGTGCAGCTCGTGGTGGGCCCCGATGCCTATCGGATGCTCCCGCAGCTCATCGACGGGGCGCGCGGTGGGGAGCGCACCTCGGCGACCGACTTCGATCTCGAGGAGCATTACGAGGATGTCGTCGCGCGCCGCTTCGAGGGGGTGAAGGCGTGGATCCCGGTGCAGCGCGGCTGTGACTACAAGTGCACCTACTGTATCGTCCCCACCACGCGCGGCCCCGAGCGCAGTCGCAAGCTCGCCGAGGTGGTGCGCGAGACGCAGGAGGTCGTCGCGCAGGGGCTCACCGAGGTGATCCTCCTGGGGCAGACGGTGAATTCGTACCATGACGGCACCCATGACTTCGCCGATCTCCTCCGCGCGGTCGGCGCCGTCGATGGGATCCGTCGTGTGCGCTACACCAGTCCGCACCCGAACGATTTCTCCGATCGCGTGATCGCCGCGATGGCGGAGACGCCGACCGTCTGCGAGCATGTGCATCTCCCGATGCAGAGCGGCTCGACGAGCATGCTCAAGCGGATGCTACGTCGGTACACGCGGGAGGAGTACCTCGACGGTGTGGCTCGCCTTCGGGCGGCGATGCCGGGGCTCGGGCTCACCACCGACATCATCGTCGGCTTCCCAGGGGAGACCGACGAGGAGTTCGCCGACACCCTCTCCCTCGTGCGCGAGGTGCGGTTCGACGACGCCTTCACCTTCAAGTTCTCGATGCGCGAGGGGACGCCGGCCACTCGGATGCCCGCCGACTGGATCATCCCCGACGCGGAGATCGATGCGCGCTACGATGCGCTCCTCGCCACTGTGCGCGGGATCTCGCGCGAGAAGAACCTCGGGCGATTGGGGGAGCGGATGGAGGTCTTGGTCGAGAAGGAGGCGCGGAAGGGGGAGATGCTCCAGTGCCGCTCGCGTGACTTCAAGACGGTGCTCGTGCAGGGGCCCACGGAATGGATCGGGCGCTACCTCACCGTGGAGCTGACCGGGACCACCGGGGCGACCTTCACCGGTTCGCTCGTGCAGGACCGGCAGCCGCTCCCGATGGCGGGGTGATTTCCCGCCGCGTGCGAGGGAGCGTGCACGCGATATTCTGGTGAGGCGGTGCCGATGGGGGTCGCATCCCTTGTGGGGTGCCCCACGTCCTCTCTGCCGCCATCGCCCTCGTCGCCGGGGCATTGCTCGGCCTACAGGGCGCTCCCCTCCTCTCGACGACGCTCGCGGTCACCGCGGTGGCGTGCTGGGCCGTCCTGACCGACCGCGGCGCGGTCCTCGTGGCGCTCGGGGCGATCCTCCTCGCCGCGCAGGATCAGGGGGCGAGGCTCCGCGCGGCTGATGCGCGCTGTCTCGCCGAGGCGGTGCGGGCGACGGCGTGGGAGGTCGAGCTACAGCAGGCGGTCGCCCCGGGTGGTTTCGCGCGGGCGGTGCAGCGCGAGGTCGCGAAGGGACGGGTGAGGCGGGGCCCGGGCTGCGTGGTCGAGCTCGCCCTCGCCGTCCGCGCCGGACCCGCCGCGGCGGGGAGCGTGGTGCGGGTCCGCCGCGCTGAGCCCACGGGGAGCGACCGCGGGCTCCTGCTGCGCGAGGCGCAGCTCACCGTCGTGCGCGGGCCCGGGCCGCTCGACCGGTGGCGGAACCAGGTCGCCGCGACGCTCGATCGCCGCTTCGGTCCCGATGGACCCGCGGCGCGGGCGCTCCTGATCGCGGATACGCGTGGGCTGAGCCCCGAGCTCCGAGATCGCTACGCCGACGCCGGGCTCGTGCACATCCTCTCGATCTCCGGGCTCCATGTGGCGATCGTCGGCGGCGCGTTGCTCCTGCTCTTCCAAGCGGTGCGGCTCCCATTGACCGCCGCGCGGCTGGCGGCGGTGGGCACCGCGGGCCTGTACGTGCTCGCGATCGGGGCGCCGCCCCCGGCCGCACGGAGCGTCACCCTCTTCGCCGCCACCACCCTCGCCCAGCTGCGCCAACGGCCCGTCTCCCCGTGGGGGACCTTCGCCCTTGCGGCGGTGGTCCCACTCGCTGAACTGCGCACCGTGCTCGACCTCGGCTGGCAGCTCTCGGTCAGTGGCTACGCCGCGATCATCGTCGCGGGGCGGCTGGGGCGGCGTATCCCGCGAGGCTGGGCGGGGTGGCGACGCACCGTCGCGAAGGAGTTGGTGACCGGGGTGCTCGCCTCGCTCGCGACCGCGGCGCTCGTCACCTGGCACTTCGGGCGGCTCAGTCTGATCGCCCCGCTGAGCAATCTGGTCGTCGGTCCGGTGATCGCCCTCCTCCAGCCGACGCTCTTCCTGGTGATGGTCCTCCCGGACGCGCTGGGCGCCCCCTTCGTGGTCGACGCCGCGCGCCCGCTCCTCCGCGCGATGGACGGGATCGCGCGAGGCGCGGCCGGCGTCCCCGGGGCCGTGATCGACGTGGCGCCGTCGGCGACCACGGCCTGGCTCGTCGCGGTGCTCACGGGCGCGGTGCTCGTCGCCGGATGGGCGCGACGGCCGATGCGCTGGATCCTCCTCGCCCTCAGTGCGGGCGCGCTCATGGTCTGGCTCCCGGATGGTCCCGTCCTCGATCGCGGCGCGCGACGCACGGAGATCCATCTCCTCGACGTAGGGCAGGGCGATGCGATCGCGATCCGTTCGCCCCGTGGGCGATGGGCGCTGATCGATGCCGGTCGCGCGTGGTCAGGAGGGGACGCGGGGCGATCGACCATCGTGCCTCATCTACGTCGGCGCGGCGGCCCCCTCGCCCTCCTGGTCCTCACGCATCCGCACGCCGATCACCTCGGCGGAGCGGCGAGTGTCGCGCGCGCCCTCCGGCCGGCGGTGGTGTACGATGCGGGGTTCGTGCTCGGCCAGCCGGGCTATCGTGAGCTCCTCGCCACCTTCGCGGCTCGTAGGATCCCCTGGCGACGGGTGCGGCCGGGTACCACACACGAGCTCGATGGGATCGCCCTCGATTTCCTCGCCCCCGACTCCGCGTGGGCGGCTGCGCGCGATGATCCGAATGAGGCGAGCACCGTCGTCCGACTCCGTGTGGGGGCGCATCGGTTCCTCTTCATGGGCGACGCCGAAGCGGGGGAGGAGGGGTGGCTGCTCGACCATCTCGGGCCGGAGCCGCTACACGCCACCGTGCTCAAGGTCGGGCACCATGGGTCGCGGACGAGCACCTCCGCGCCCTTTCTCGCGGCGGTGCGGCCACGGCTCGCCCTCGTCTCCGTCGGTGCGAATAACGGATATGGGCACCCCCACCCCGAGGTGATGCGGCGCCTCGCGGCGCAGGGGGCCACCGTCCTCCGGACCGATCAACTGGGGACCGTGATCCTCCGCACCGATGGGGCGCTGCTCGAGGCGGAGGTGGCGGGGCGTCGGTGGCTGGTGGCGTCACCATTGCCTCCCTCCCCCTGAGTCGGCGAGCTTTCGCGGATGTGATGCGCCGCGCGTGCATCGTCCGTCGCCCTCAGGTGGAGCGTGCTCCCGTGGTCCAGAACACCGCTACATCGGTCGTCACGATCGATCGGTTCATCATCGAGCAGGAGCAGCGCTTCCCGGAAGCCACCGGGGCGCTCTCCGGGATCCTCTACGATCTCGTGGTCGCGGCGAAGATGATCGCCAACAAGGTGCGTCTCGCCGGGCTCGCCGACGTGCTCGGCGCCCGGGGGACGGCCAATATCCAAGGGGAGATCCAACAGAAGCTCGACGTGATCTCCAACGACATCCTCGTGAAGGCGCTCGATCATGGGGGCCGGCTCTGCGCGATGGCCTCCGAGGAGGAGGAGGGAATCATCACCGTCCCCGACAAATTCCAGCGCGGCAACTACGTGATGCTCTTCGATCCCCTCGACGGCTCGTCGAACATCGACGTGAACATCCCGGTCGGGACGATCTTCTCCGTGCTGCGGCGCGTCACACCGAGCGGCGGTCCTGGGACGGTCGAGGATATGCTCCAGCCAGGCCTCAAGCAGGTCGCGGCGGGCTATGTGATCTACGGCTCGAGCACGATGCTCGTCTATACCACGGGGCATGGCGCGCATGGGTTCACGCTGGATCCGGCGATCGGGGAGTTCCTCCTCTCGCATCCGAACATCCGCATCCCCGAGCAGGGGCGCTTTCTCTCGGTGAACGATTCCTACGAGAAGTACTGGACCGAGCCGGTGAAGGAGCTGATGCGGCACTACCGCGGGATGAATGGGCGGCGCGACCCGATGAATGTCCGCTATGTGGGCTCGCTCGTCGCGGACTTCCATCGGAACCTCTTGGGCGGCGGGCTCTTCGCCTATCCGGCGAACACCAAGAGCCCGACCGGGAAGCTCCGCCTCCTCTACGAATGCAACCCGCTCGCCTTCATCTGCGAACAGGCGGGGGGCGCGGCGATCGACGGCCGGCAGCGGATCCTCGAGGTGCAACCCACCGCGCTGCACCAGCGCGCGCCCTATTTCGTCGGCTCCAAGGCCGATGTCGAGGCGGCGGCTGAGTATCTCGGGCGCGCCTGAGCTGACGCCCGCGATGAGCCCCAAGCCTACACCGACCGACGAGCGCCTCTCCCCTTCGGGGATCCCGATCGCGCCGGTCTATCGCCCGACCACGGGCGCCGTCCCCGAGACGCTGGGGGAGCCCGGCGCCTTCCCCTTCACGCGTGGCGTCCAGCCCACGATGTACCGGGGGCGCCTCTGGACGATGCGGCAGTATGCCGGATTCGGCACTGCGCAGGAGACCAACGCGCGATTCACGCTCCTCCTCGAGGCGGGGCAGACTGGCCTCTCCACCGCCTTCGACCTCCCGACGCAGATGGGGCTCGACTCCGATGCCCCGCGTGCGCTCGGGGAGGTGGGACGTGTGGGGGTCGCGATCGACACCGTGGAGGACATGCATCAGCTCTTCCACGGGATCCCGCTCGACAGCGTCTCGACGTCGATGACGATCAATGCCACCGCGTCGATCCTCCTGGCGATGTACGTGGTGGTGGCGGAGGAGCGGGGGATCCCGCGCGCCTCGCTCAGCGGGACGATCCAGAACGACATCCTCAAGGAGTACATCGCGCGCGGGACCTACGTCTTCCCGCCCGAGCCCTCCCTTGGGTTGATCGCCGAGACCTTCCGGTTTTGTGCGGCGGAGGTCCCGCAATTCAATCCGATCTCCATCTCCGGCTATCACATGCGTGAGGCGGGGGCGACGGCGGTGCAGGAGCTCGCCTTCACCTTCGCGAATGCGCTCACCTACGTGCAGCGCGCGCAGGCGGCGGGGCTCGCAGTCGATGCCTTCGCGCCGCGGCTCTCCTTCTTCTTCGCTTGTCATAACGACCTGTTCGAGGAGGTCGCGAAGTTCCGCGCCGCGCGCCGGCTGTGGGCGACGCTCATGCGCGAGCGGTTCGGCGCCACCGAGGCCTCGTGCAAGCTCCGCTTCCACACGCAGACCGGGGGCGTCACCCTGACGGCGCAGCAGCCCCTCAACAACGTCGTCCGCGTCACGGTGCAGTCGCTCGCGGCCACCTTGGGCGGCACCCAGTCGCTGCACGCCAATGGTTACGACGAGGCGCTGGCGCTCCCGACCGCCGAGGCGGCGACCCTGGCGCTCCGCACGCAGCAGATCGTGGCCCATGAGAGTGGGGTGGCGCAGACCGTCGATCCGCTCGCGGGGAGCTACTACGTGGAGGCGCTGACCGACGAGCTCGAGCGCCGCGCGCGGGAGCTCTTGGCGCAGGTCGAAGGGCTCGGCGGCGCCGCCCCCGCGATCGAGGCCGGATTCTTCCAGGACGAGATCG
Organism: Gemmatimonadaceae bacterium; assembly: GCA_049453775.1. GTDB lineage: Bacteria > Gemmatimonadota > Gemmatimonadetes > Gemmatimonadales > Gemmatimonadaceae > Pseudogemmatithrix. Next base: position 16,287 of record JBMTXT010000026.1, read on the forward strand.
CCCGCTCCGCCTACGAGTACCAGCTCGCGGTGGAGCAGGGGACCACGACCATCGTGGGCGTGAACCGGTTCGGCGACGGCGAGGACCCGCCGATCATCCCCGCCCCGAACTACGGCGCCCTCGAGACGGAGCAGCGCAGCCGGCTGGCCGCGGTCCGGGCCGGCCGCGATGGCACCAAAGTCGCGGCGACGTTGGACGCAATCCGGTGGGCCGCACCCTCCTACCTTGGCGCCGGGCAGGAGCCGGCCATCCCCCTCATGCCGTTGATCATCGATGCCGTCCGCGCCCGGGCCTCGCTGGGGGAGATCTCGGATGTGCTGCGAGGGGTGTGGGGGGAGTATCGGCCGGGATGAAGCTGAAAGCTGAAAGCTGAAAGCTGAAAGACGAGAGCTGGTCGCTTTCAGCCTTGAGCCTTGAGCCTGCAACGGCTAACTTTATCTGGTTCCACACGTTAGCCCATTCCGACGATGCCGACTTACGAATATCGCTGCCCGGCGGGGCACGACTTCGAGAAATTCGTACTCAAGATCAGTGACGCGCAGGGCACGCTCCCGTGTCCGAGCTGCGGCGCGCAGGCCGAGCGTCAACTCTCCGCCGGCGGTGGCCTCCTCTTCAAGGGGTCGGGCTTTTACATCACCGATTACGGCAAGGACGGGAAGAAGGATCAGCGGAGCGGTGCATCGAGCGCCGCGAGCCCGAGTGCCCCCGCGGCGACCACCGCGGCCACGACCCCTGCGGCGGCTGCGCCCGCCGCGCCAGTGACGCCGGCGCCTGCGGCGTCCCCCTCGCCGAAGTCCGGAAGCGCCGAGTGAGCGCCGTCGAGGCGCTGCGCAGCGCCCTCGTGCAGGCGGCGGTCGCGATCGGGGCACCGGACAGGGTGGCGCCGGTCCTCGAGCGGCCGCGCGATCCCTCCCATGGGGATTGGGCGACCAATCTCGCCATGACCCTCGCGAAGCCCCTCGGCAAGAAGCCGCGCGAGGTCGCCGATGCGCTCATCGCCGGACTCGATCTCTCGGCGGCCGGGGTCGCAGAGGCCTCGGTCGCCGGCCCAGGGTTCATCAACTTCCGACTCTCCACGGCCGATCTCGCGGCCGGGCTCGCGCAGGTACTCACCGCCGGCGGCGCGTGGGGCACCTCGGCGGCCCACACGGGGAAGACCGTCGTCGTCGAGTTCGTCTCAGCGAACCCCACCGGTCCGCTCCATGTCGGGCACGGGCGTCAGGCGGCGCTCGGCGACGCGATCTCATCGCTCCTCGGCTCGCAAGGGTGGACCGTCACGCGTGAGTTCTACTACAACGACGGCGGAGTCCAGATCGCGAACCTCGCGCTTTCCGTGCAGGCGCGGTTGTGCGAGCGAGCCGGTGATCCCCTGGTGATCCCCGACGGGGGATATCACGGCGAGTACATCCGGGAGATCGCGGCGACCTATGTGGCGGAGTGCCCGACCGATCCGCGTGGTGATGACCTCGATGCGGTGCGCGCCGTCGCGGTGCGCGAGCTTCGCAAGGAGCAGGACCTCGACCTCAAGGCGTTCGGCGTCCGCTTCGATGTCTATTCGCTCGAGTCGGCGCTCTATACCGATGGCCGGGTGCAGCGGACCGTCGATGCCCTCGTCGCGGCGGGGCAGACCTTCGAGGATGATGGCGCGCTCTACCTGCGCACCACGGCCTTCGGGGACGACAAGGATCGCGTCATGCGCAAGCGCGACGGGACCTTCACCTACTTCGTCCCTGATGTCGCGTATCACGTGACCAAGTTCGAGCGCGGCTTCACGCGCGCGATCAATGTGCAGGGCGCCGACCACCACGGCACCACGGCGCGGGTCCGCGCCGGGTTACAGGCGCTCGGCATCGGGGTCCCCCGGGGCTATCCCGAATACGTGCTGCACCAGATGGTGACCGTCGTCCGGGGCGGGGAGGAGGTGAAGATCTCCAAGCGCGCCGGGAGTTATGTCACCGTCCGCGACCTCATCGACGAGGTGGGGCGCGACGCGGTGCGCTACTTCTTCCTGATGCGGAAAGGGGATTCCCAGCTCGTCTTCGACGTGGACCTCGCGCGCTCGCAGTCCGAGGAGAATCCCGTCTACTACATCCAGATGGCACATGCGCGCTTGAGCGGGATCTTCCGCGTGGGGGACGTCGATCCCGCGGAGATCACGCCGGAGGGAATCGACTGGGCGGTCCTCGTCGAGCCCGCCGAGCGTGAGCTCGTGAAGGCGATCCTCGACTGGCCGGCGCTGGTCGCGGGGGCCGCGGAGGCGGTCGAGCCGCATCGCGTCGCCAACTGGCTGCTCGAGACGGCGCGCCTCGTCCACACCTGGTACCACAAGCATCATGTGCTGGGGGAGGCGCCGCCGGTCATGCGCGCGCGCCTCGCCCTCGCCAAGGCGGCCCGCATCACGATCGCGAACGGCCTCGGCCTGCTCGGGATCGCCGCACCGGAGCGGATGTAGCCCCGTCAGCTGTCGCTGTCGTCGTCTGTGCCCTGGTACCTGTCACCTCTCACCTGAATCACCATGTCGCTGCTCGTCGTCGGTTCCGTCGCGTTGGATTCGGTCGAGACTCCCTTCGGCAAGGCCGATGAGGTCCTCGGCGGCTCCGCCAACTACTTCTCCGCCTCGGCATCGCATCAGGGCCCGGTGAAGCTCGTCGGCGTGGTCGGCGACGACTACCCGGTGGAGAAGCTTGAGCCGCTCAAGGCGCGGGGTGTCGACTTCGCTGGCCTGGAGCGGACCACCGGGGAGAGCTTCCGGTGGCGCGGGCGCTATCGCCACGATCTCAATTCGGCCGAGACGATCGAGACCCGTCTCGGCGTCTTCTCCAACTTCCGCCCGAAGCTCCCCGCGGGCTTCGCCGACAGCGAGTTCGTCTTCTTGGCGAACATCGATCCGCGGCTCCAGCTCGACGTCTTGCGGCAGGTCAAGAAGCCCAAGCTCGTCGCCTGTGACACGATGAACTTCTGGATCGAGTCCCGGCGGGCGGATCTGCTCGAGCTCATCAAGCAGGTCGACATCCTCACGCTCAACGACGGCGAGGCGCGGCAGCTTACCGAGCAGGCGAACCTCGTCCAGGCAGCGCGCTGGATCCTCGCGCGCGGCCCCCGGACGGTGCTGATCAAGAAGGGGGAGCATGGTGCCTTCATGTTCACCAAGGACTCGGTCTTCTTCGCGCCGGCCTATCCGCTCGAGTCGGTCTTCGATCCGACCGGCGCCGGGGATTCGTTCGCCGGGGGCTTCATGGGGTGGCTCGCGCGCACTGGGGATCTCTCCGACGAGAACCTCAAGCGCGCCGTTGTCATCGGATCGGCGATGGGGTCCTTCGTCGTCGAAGGGTTCTCCATCACCCGCCTTCTCGAGATCACGCGGGACGACATCGCCCGACGCGTCGCGGACTTCCACCAGCTCGTGACCTTCGACCGGAAGATGGACGGATGACCAAGGCCCGCCTGACCTACGCGAGCGCCGGCGTCGACATCGACGCCGCCGAGGACTCCAAGGGACGCATCAAGCGGCTCGTGGAGAGCACCTTCACCGCGGGCACCCGCGGGGCGTTCGGTGGGTTCGGCGGGATGTTCCGGATGCCCGAGGGCGCGCGCGCGCCGCTGCTCGTCTCGAGCGCGGACGGGGTGGGGACCAAGATCACGGTCGCGATCGAGGCGGATCGTCACGACACGATCGGCCACTGCCTCGTCAATCACTGCGTCAACGACATCTTGGTGCAGGGGGCGCGGCCACTGTTCTTCTTGGACTACGTGGCCTTCGGGAAGCTCGTCCCTTCGGTGGTCGAGGGGATCGTCGCGGGGGTTGCCGCGGGGTGCCGCC
>JBMTXT010000027.1:0-19600 GCA_049453775.1 Gemmatimonadaceae bacterium
GGGCCGCTTCGTCGTGCCAGGCCCGCTGGCTTAGGGCCGCGGTCCGTTCCCCATCGGCGGCAGGAGCGGCGGCATCTTCGGCCGGTTCGCGGTGATCCAGGCCTGCTGCGCCGGGGTGTGCACGTTCCAGATCGCCTCATGGAGCGCGCGCACCTTGGGGCGCAGCGCCTCTGCGAACGTCCGACCCTTGGCGAGGATCTCGAAGACCGCCAGGCGGGTCGCTCCCCCCTGTCGCGCAGCGCGCGCCTCCTCGAAGATCTGCTTCAGCGCCGCCAGCGTCTCGGCGTTCTCCGCCGCGAAGGCGTCACGGAGCGCCTTGATCTCCGCCTTCTGCGCCTCGGTGAGCGCGAGCTCGGGCGGGAGGGCGCGGGCGCCGGAGCGACCATCGACCGGATGGTTCCGTGGCTGCGTGCCCATCGTCCCCTCGAGTGCGGCCCCGAGCTCGCCAAACATCACGAGCGCGTAATCCTCGGCCGGCGCGGTGTTCGTCGCGGTGGGGAGGAGATCACAGGCGGTCACCCCAAGGGTGCCGACGAGCAAGGCGGTGGCAAGCGGTCTGAACATCGAGGACTCCTGTGCGGATGCTGCGGTGAGAGAGGGGCCGGTCGGCCGGGATCGATACCCGTTCGACGACCCCTACCCTGAAAACGTTAACTGGGGCCCACGTGAGCGCCATCCCCGGTCAGCTTTGGGCCTCCAGCTTTGAGCCTTCAGCCCCTCTCCCGTACCCCGTCACCACGGCCACCCCGACCGTCAGGAGGAGCGCCCACGCATAGGTGTTATGCAGCCCTGCCGCTCCGGGGGTGACCGGGGGGAGTCCCCCCCCGCCGGTGACCGAGGCCGCCAAGATGGTCGGGAGGAACCAGGGGAGGAGGAAGGGCCAGGTGCAGACGGTGAGGTCGAGGAGATTGGCGCGGCGGTAGGCCGTCACCCCCGCGGCGCGCCCCACGCGCTGGACCACCGGCCCGACGGCGAGCATCGCGACCACGCTGTGCGTGGTCAGGAAGGTCGCCACAGTCACGAGCCCGACAATCGTCCATTCGGCGCGGCGTACCTCGGGGGCGGCGACCGACCGCGCGACAAGCTGGTCGAGGGTTCCCGAGGCCTGCAGCGGGCCAATCAGCGCCATCAACAGGAGGGTGAAGACGCTCACCCCGACCCCGCGCCCGATCCCGTCGATCACGACCCCGGTGGCGCCGAAGGCACGGGGGTCCACCCGCAGGATCTCGCGCGGCGCGAGGAGTCCGGCGGCGAGCGCGATCCCCACCGCGAGCCCGATCCCGAGGAGCAAGGCCTCCAGCAACGGGCGCCGCCGCAAGAGCGCCGTCACCACGATGGCCGGGACGATGAGCAACAGGAGTGGCCTCCCACTGAGCGTCGTGGCTTCGCTCGCGGCGATGACCGCACCTGGCGCCGCGAGCGCGGCGAGCCCACAACTCGCGAGTAGCGCGACGAGTCCCGCAGGGATCACGTACTGGAGTCGGGTGCGCACGGTGCCGGCCACGTCGGTCCCCTGTGATCCCGCGCTCGCGATGGAGGTGTCCGACATCGGCGAGATCGAATCCCCCCAGGTCGCGCCGGCGAGGATCGCCCCGAGGAGGACTGCCGGTGGCGCCCCGAGTCCTGCCCCCGCGCCGTAGAGCACCGGGCCCGCGACGAGCAGCGTGCCGAACGAGGTGCCCGTGGCGGTCGCGAGCATCGCGCATCCCAGGAACGCGCCCCCGACGGCGGCGATGGGGCCCGCTCCCACGGTGCGCGCGAGCCAGACGATCCCGTCGACGAGTCCCGCTGCGGCGAGGACCCCGCCGAGGGCGCCGGCAAGGAGCCAGGCGAGGAGCATCGTCACGACGATCGGCTGCGCGACCGTCTCGATCACCGCCTCGGACCAGGCGTCGCCATCGGTGGCGAGCGCGCGGCTCAGCGTGAGGGCGAGGAGGAGGATCGGCCAGAAGCCCCGCTCGTCCGGGGCGCCGGCGAGGGCGAGCGTGCCAACCCCGGCGACGAAGACGAGCATCGGCGCGAGCGCGCCGAGGGTCCCGAGGCGGAAGGTCAGAGGGTTGGGGGTCACGACGCAGAAGATACGGCACCTCGCGTCGGGGCGTGCTAACCTTCCTGCATATGTCGACCACCTCCCTCGCCCCTGACGAGTTCGTCCTCTACGACCTCCGTGTGGAGGTCGTCGCCACCGATCGGCCGATGGTCTGCGCACATCGCGCGGGCGAGTACTTCGATGTCCAAGGAGAACTGCTGCGGTTCCCGGCAGGGCAGGGGTTCCCGCTCTATCCCTTGGCCGCGTTGTTGCCGTTGCTCCCGGCGAAGCAGCGTGTCACCGCGCCCGCCGATTGGATGACGACCGACGCCGAGGTGGCCTGTCCCGATCCGCACTGTGGGGGGCGCTTTCGCATCACGCGCACCGGGCTCCGCACCTTCCGGCATGGGGATGTGACCGTGGTGCCGATGCCGGCGCCTTCCGACCCGCCGCCTCCCACGCGATGAGTGTCCCGCGGATCGCCCTCGCGCCGGGGTACACCATCTCGCGGGTCATCAAGGGGGGGTGGCAGCTCGCGGGGGGGCATGGCGCGGTGGAAACCGCGCGGGCGCACGCCGATATGGCGGCCTTTGTGGAGGCGGGGATCACCACCTTCGACTGTGCGGATATCTATACCGGGGTCGAGGAGCTGATCGGCGACTTCGTCGCCACGCGTGCGCCTCGTGAGGTGCAGGTGCACACCAAGTGCGTCCCAGATCTCGATCGCTTGGCCACGCTCGCGCCGCAGGAGATCGAGGCGATCATCGCTCGCTCGCGTCAGCGGTTGCGCACGGAGGCGCTCGACCTCGTGCAGTTCCATTGGTGGGACTATGCGCAAGGGGATTGGATGGCGGCGCTCGAGACGCTCGCTCAGCTTCGTGAGCGCGGCGCGATCCGACATCTCGGGCTCACCAACTTCGACACGCCCGCGGTCGTGCGCATGCTCGAGGCAGGGCTCCCGATCGTCTCCCACCAGGTGCAGTACTCGTTGCTTGATCGGCGACCGGCGCAGGCGATGGCGCCCCTCTGTGCACAGCATGGCATCGGGCTCCTCTGCTATGGCGCGCTCGCCGGTGGGTTCCTTGGGCGCCGCTGGCTCGGGCAGCCTGAGCCGCAGGAGCCGCTCGAGAATCGGTCACTCACCAAGTACAAGCTCATCATCAGCGAGACCGGGGGGTGGGCGCGCTTTCAGGCGCTCCTCGCGCTCCTCGAGACGATCGCGTCACGACATGGTGTCGGTATCGGCGCCGTGGCGGTGGCATGGGTGCTCGCGCAACCCGGGGTGGCGGCAGTGATCGCCGGCGCACGCGATGTCTCACATCTCACGGACACCGTGGCGGGGGCCACGCTACGGTTCAGCACGGAGGATCGTGCGCAGCTCGAGGCGTTCCTCTCAGCGAGCCCCGTGCCGCCGGGCGATGTCTATGCGCTCGAGCGGGACCGCGAGGGGCGGCACGGGCGGATCATGCGGTACAATCTCAACGCGAAGTGATCAGATAATACGCCTCCTGCCGAGGCCGGAAGAAGCGATACCCCTCGGGCGTGAGGTAGGCACAGTCCTCCATCATCACGAAGACCTTCTGTCCGCCCCACTCCGGGATCGGGGTCGCGGTGTTGAGCTCGATCGACATGTACGACCCATCCCGCAACCGCTGGGCGAGCCCGAGGGTGTCGCTGCGCAGCGCCGCGCGGAAATCGATCGCCGCGCCCAAGGCATGGCCCTGGGCGCCGAGTGGATGTGAGTAGATCATCGCCTCGATCCCGCGCTCCTTCATCTCGGCCATGGTGCGATTGAACACATCGCCTCCGGTACGACCGGGACGCGCATGCCGGAGCATTAGCGCGTCCTGGAGCGTGTTGGTGTTGCGGAGTGCGGCGGTGAGTCCCGCTGGCGCAGCCTGCTCTCCCGGCTTCAACACGTAGGCCATCTTCTGCCAGTCGGTGTCGAACCCCATGTAGGAGATGCCGAAGTCGATATGCACGAGATCGCCGGGACGGATCACGAGCGACTCGGGGGCCGTGGCCAAGAAGCCCCGCGAGGACGCGTTCGCGCCACCCGCCCGCTGCACGCGCAGATCGGGCTGAAACCAAGTCCGCACCCCCGCGGCCCAGAGCATGTCGTAGAGCGCGTTCCGCACCTCACCGACCGTCGTGCGCCCCGGCGTGATCACCTCGTTCGAGAGGGCGCGACGCACGATCTCCTCCGTCACCGTCACTGCCACGCGATAGTGCTCGAGCTCACCCGGCAGCCGCGTGTCGAGCACCTCGGTGACGAGCGCCGCATCGCTCACGAAGCGCGTCACCGCCTCCGGCCCCATCGCCTCGGCGATCAGGCGGTAGGTGTCGAATCCGAGGGTACGCGTCTGCCCACGCCCCCCGCCGATCCCGAGCGCGATGGTGCGCGGTTGATAGCGCTCCCAGAGCTGGCGCAGCGTCGCGGCGGGAGGCAGCGGCTCGGTAGTCGGGGCGTCGAAGAAACGCGCCAGATTCTCCTCCGTGTACCCTGTCACGGCGAACTTCTTGAGCCCGGCCTCACCGGCATCGACGAAGACGAAAAGGTCGCGATTCCCCGTGTACGGCCGCGGCGGCGCGATCTGCGGGACGACGGGATTGTCGTGGAACTCCTCATTCACGACGATCCACATCCCCACCTCATGCGTGCGCATCATCGAGAGGAGCCGCGCATGACGTTCGGTGAGCCACCCCTCGCGCACGCGGATCTGCTGGGACCACGGGAGGAGGGCGGACGCGGAGCGGATCTGCGGGGCCTGGGCCTGCGAGGACGCTGGCGCGCTGATCGCACCGAGGAGTACGAGCAGCGAGAAGAGGGCGCGACGGATCGACATGAGGGCGGGGAGCGAGGGGACGGAGCGCAGGCGCATCCGAAGAACGTATCGCCTCGGGAGGGTCGTCCGGTATCTTCGAGGGGATGGAATCACCGACCCTCTGGATCGCGGGACCGTGGGAGGTCCACACGATCGATCAGACCCGATTGCCCTTCGCCGAGGTGACGCTCCCGCTCCTGGATGCGGGGGCGTGTCATGCGGCGATCGTGCAGATGCAGGTACGCGGGGCGCCGTTGATCGGCGCGGTCGGGGCCTTCGGGACGGCCTTCGCGGTGCGAGATGACGCGTCGGATGAGGCGCTCGAGGCCGCGATCGCTCGGCTCGTCGGCGCACGGCCGACGGCGGTGAACCTGCGCTGGGCGGTCGAGCGGGTGGCGGGCGCAGTCCGGGCGGTCGGGCCAGCCGAGCGGGTCGACGTGGCGTGGGGGGAGGCGGTGCGGATCGCCGAGGAGGATGTGACGGCGAACCGGAAGATCGGGGAGCATGGCGCCGCCCTGCTCGAACCGCTGATCGCGACCCTCGATGGGGCACGGCCTCTGCGGATCCTGACCCACTGCAACGCCGGACGCCTCGCGACCGTCGCGCATGGGACTGCCCTCGCACCGGTCTACGAACTGCACCGCCGTGGGGTCCCGCTCCATATCTGGGTCGACGAGACCCGCCCACGGAATCAGGGGGCCGCCCTCACCGCCTGGGAGCTCGCCCAGGTGGGGATCCCGCACACGGTCATCGCCGACAACGCCGGGGGGCTCCTCATGCAGCGCGGCGAGGTCGATGCGGTCCTCGTCGGATGCGATCGCGTCGCTGCCAATGGCGACGTCGCCAACAAGGTGGGGACCTATCTCAAGGCGCTCGCGGCGCACGACCACGGGATCCCGTTCTATGTCCTCGGGCCACGGTCGACCCTCGACGCGACGACCCCCGATGGCGCGAGCATCGTGATCGAGGAGCGCGACGGCCGCGAGGTCACGCACGCGGTGGGCCGTCGCGCCGATGGCATGATCGATGAGGTGCAGCTTGTCCCCGATGGCTCGACCGTCGCGAATCCCGGGTTCGACATCACCCCGGCACGGTACGTGACCGCCCTCGTGACGGAGCAGGGGGTGCATGCCCTCGATCCGGAGTACGCCATCCGTGTGGCGATCGTCGACGGGGCCCGCCGCTTGCGCCCCCTCGCGCTGAGCGCCGGCACCTCGGGGAACCTCTCGCATCGCTGGACCCGCGATGGTGTCCCCGGGATGCTGATCACACCGAGTGCGGTGCCGTATGAGCAGATGACCCCAGAGATGGTGGTCTGGATGCCGCTCGATGAGTCGAGCGTCGTGCAGGGTCGCCCGTCATCGGAGTGGCGGATGCATCGTGACATCTACATGGCGCGGCCGGAGATCAAGGCGGTCGTGCACGCGCATCCCCCACATGCGACGGCGCTCGCGGTGCTCCCGGAGATCCAGCGTGACGGGATCCCCGCCTTCCACTACATGGTCGCGGTCGCAGGAGGGGACGACATCCGGTGCGCCCCCTATGCGACCTTCGGCACGCAGGCCCTCTCGGACCATGCGGTGACAGCGCTCGCCGACCGCCGCGCCTGTCTCCTCGCCAACCACGGGATCCTCGCGCTCGGCGGTGACGTAGCCGAGGCGCTCGCCCTCGCGGTTGAGGTCGAGACGTTGGCACAGATGTATGCGCAGGCGCGGGTGCTCGGTACGCCGGTGATTCTTGGGGCCGATGAGATGAGGCGCATGCAGGCAAAGTTCGCTGACTACCAGCGCGGGCGACTCACGTAAACGGTGTCGGCCTCGCGCTGTACGCACGCACTCACGCGCGCGCCGCGTCTCGCAACAATCGCCAGGCGGCCTCGAGATGCGCCTCGGTCGTCCGCAGGTTCCCGATCGCCACGCGAAGCACATAGCGGTCACCCAGTGTGGTGTGCGAGAGGAAGACCTTTCCACTCGCATTCACCCGCTCGAGGATCGCGGCATTGTGCGCCTCGAGGGCCCGCTCGTCGGTGAGACCGGCGGGTCGATGCCGAAAGCAGACCACCGACATCGGCACCGGTGCGACGACCTCCCACCCAGGCTCCGCACGCACCCAGGACGCGAAGGTCGTCGCGAGCGCGCAGTGGTGCCGCACGCGCGCCGCGAGCCCCTCCACCCCGAATGCCCGCATCACGAACCAGAGCTTGAGCGCGCGAAAGCGGCGCCCGAGTTGGAAGGAGTAATCGGAGTAGGAGAGCGCGACGTCCTGCTCATCGGTCTGCAGGTACGCCGGGGTGAGACTGAAGGTCCGCCGCAGCACCGCAGGATGCGCGGTCCAGAGCACCGAACAGTCCATCGGGGTGAAGAGCCATTTGTGCGGGTTCATCACCACTGAGTCGGCGGCGCTCACCCCGGCGACGAGGTCGCGTCGCTCAGGCAGCAACCCCATCGCCCCGCCGTAGGCGGCATCGACATGCAACCACGCCCCCTCGCGCTGACAGAGCGCCGCGATCGCGGGGATCGGATCGACGCTCGTCGTCGAGGTCGTCCCGAGCGTCGCGATCACCGCAAGGGGACGATAGCCCGCCGCGCGATCGGCACCCATCGCCGACTCGAGGAGGTCGGCACGCATCTGGAACGCCTCATCCGTCGCGATCCGCACGACGTTCTCCGCGCCGAGCCCCAGCGTGATCGCCGCCTTGTCCACGCTCGAATGCGCCTGCGTGGAGCAATAGATCCGGAGCCGCGGGAGATCCGTGCGCCCCGCCATCCCCCGCTGCCGGATCTCGAGCGCCGGATCCCGCTCGCGCGCTGCGGCGAGGGCCAAGAGCATCGAGGTCGATGCCGTGTCGGTGATCATCCCGAACCACTCGTCTGGCAACCCCATCGCATCGCGCAGCCATCCCGTGGTCACCTGCTCCAGCTCCGCTAACGCCGGCGAGGTCCGCCAGAGGATCCCCACCTGGTTCAGCGCCGCCGTCACCACCTCGGCGAGGATCCCCGGCACCGAGGCGGTGTTCGCGAAGTAGGCGAGGAAGCCGGGGTGGTTCCAATGCGTCACCCCCGGCATGATCACGCGGTCGAGATCGGCGAGGATCGCCTCGAGCGGCTCCCCCTGCGCCGGCGCGGCATTCGGCAGCCCGGCGCGCAGTGCCCCGGGTGCGAGCCGCGAGCGCACCGGATACCGCTCGGGATGCTCGAGATAGGTGCGAATCCATGCGGCGAGACCCGTCGCATGGCGTTCGAAGTCCTGCGGGGAGAGATCCCCGGTCGACTCGCTGGGGTGCGCTGTCATCGCGGGGAAATCGACGGACCGCTGGCCTCCCCCGCAACTGCAGGAAACCTCCGGGTGTCCCGGCGCGTACGAGTCAGGATATGGCCCTCCTGCCCGCGCTCGCCCTCCTTCTCCAGGTCTCCGTCCAGGCCGATCTCTCCGCTGGTGGCGGATCGATCCAGGCCTCCGTCCGCGTCCCGCGCGCCGAGCAGCGACCGGTCACCGACGAGGACCGCCGCACCGCCTTCGCCTCGCCCGGCGCTCGGCAGCTCCTCACCGCCGCCCGTGCGGCCCGCGCCGCGCAGGATTCCGTGCTCCGCGCCTACGATGTCACCAGCTATCAGCGCACCTCCGTCGGCTTCAACCTCCGGGAGACGGCCCGTCAGCGACTCCTCTATCGCAGCGAAGGGGCCGCCCGCGTCCAGTGGAAGCGCGGCGTCGGGGCGAAGCTCGAGGTGCTCGGTGCCCGGGCCGCCGTCCCTGCCGCCGGTGGGGCCGACGAGGCACGGCGGGAGATGGACGAGTCGATGGACCTCGCCGACCTGATGGCGATCCCCTACTACCCGGGCCGAGACGAGCTCTGGATCTTCGATGCCATCGGGGGACCGCCGGACGAGGACGAAGAGGGAGCGATCCTCGTGCACCCGATCACCGAGGGCTCCGAGGCCTTCTACACCTACGCCCTCGGCGACTCGATGACCTTCGATCTCCCGCGCGGGCGGCGTCTCGTCCTCCGCGAGCTCCGCGCGACGCCCCGTGCCCCAGCGTGGAACCTCGTGAGTGGATCGTTCTGGTTCGAGTCGGAGGGATCCCAGCTCGTCCGCGCCGCCCTCCGCTTCAGCCAGGAGATGCGGATGTGGGAGATCATCAAGGCGCAGGATCCCAAGGACTATGCCGAGGTCCCGCTCGCCGTGCGGGGGCTGCTCAATCCGCTCGAAGCGAACCTCGAGGGGATGACGATCGAATATGGGCTCTACGAGGAGCGCTACTGGCTCCCCCGCGACCAGCGCGCCGAGTTCTCGGCACAGGCGAGCTTCATGCGGATCCCGGTGCAGATCGAACAGCGCTTCCGCTACGCCGCGGTGAACGGGGAGGTCGATGTCCCCCCGATCGAGGTGACCGTCTCTCGTCGGTGGCGCGCGATGCGCGACAGCCTCCGCGCCGCCGGCGTCGATGAGGCGCAGCGGCGCGAGCTCATGCGCGAGATGTTCGCGCGCAACGACTCGCTCGCGAAGCGCGAACGCGATCGCCAGTGTGCCCTCGGGGATCGACACGTGGAGCGACGGTCCCGCTATCAGGGGGTCGAGCTCCCGATGCTGGTGGAGCTCCCCTGTGATCGGAGCACTCTGGCGTCGTCACCGGAGCTCTCGGGTTCGCTCCTCGCCGCGGACGAAGCGCTCTTCGATGGCGCCGATGCGCAACTCCTGGAGCGCCTGCTGCGTGACGCCCTCCCGCCGGGGACGATCGCGGGACCTCCGACCTTCTCCTACGGCCTCCCGCTCACGCGGTACAACCGCATCGAGGGGCTCGGGACGGGGATCGAGGCGGAGATGATCCTCGGCCACGGGGTGCAGGGACGTGCGCTCGGGCGCGTCTCGCTGGCCGACCGCCAACTCAATGGCGAGCTCACGCTGCGGCGCGTCGGCGCGCGCGGGCCCTCGACGCTCACCCTCTATCGGCGCCTCGCAGTTAGCTCCGACTTCGGTTCCCCCCTCTCGTTCGGGGCCTCGCTCGCCTCGGCGCTCTATGGGCGCGATGAGGGGTTCTATCACCGGAGCTGGGGCGTAGAGCTCACTGGGCGCGAGTCGAAGGGGCGTGGACTCGATTGGCGCCTCTTCGTCGAGCAGCAGTCGAATGCGGCACTCACCACGCGGTGGACGCTCTTCGGTGGCGCGAACGATCCCCGCATGGTGGGGAACGTGCTCGCCGAGCGGGGGACCTTCGCTGGGGCCGCGGTGCGGTGGCGCGGAAGCCGTGGCGTCGATCCCGCGGGGTGGCGCGCGCTCTGGGATCTCCGCGCGGAAGGGGCGTCGGGGCGTCTCGACGAGCTCCCCCCGATGATGCGACCGGCGCTCTGGTGTCCGGAGTGCCCATCGGAGCCCGCGCCGGTGCGGGACCGCTCCTATGGGCGCCTCCTCGCCGAGGGGACGCTCTCCCGCGGGCTCGGCCCGCTCGCCGCCTCGGTGACGGGGGTGGCGGGGACCACCGCGGGGCGTGTCCCTGCGCAGCGCGCCTTCTTCCTCGGCGGGCTGCAGAGCATCCGCGGGCTCGCCGCCGATGCCGGCACCGGCACCGCGCTCTGGATGACGCGCGCCGAGCTCGGGCTCAATGAGGCGGCGGTGCGTCCGGTGGTGTTCTACGACCTGGGCTGGGCCGGGGACCGCGCCACCTGGCGTGAGCGCCGTGGCATGCTCCGTGGCGCCGGGATCGGGGTGAGCTTCCTCGATGGCGCCTTCCGCGCCGATCTCTCGCGCGGGATCGCCCCGGTGCGGCAGACCCGCTTCGATCTCTCCGTCGAGGCGCGCTTCTAGCGAGCGGCGCGGCGTCGGGTCATCAGCACCGCATGCCCTGAGACGCGCACGGCGGTGACCTTCCCCGCCGCCTTCTCGATTCTTACCTCGAGCTGGCTCGGGCGCCCCATCTCCACCCCCTGCTCGACCGACCAGGCGAAGCTCCCGCTCGGCATCGGCTCCTTGGTCCCGAGCCATCCGCCGAAGGCGGCAACTGCCGAACCGGTGGCGGGATCCTCAGGGACACGGATCCCCGGCGCGAACATCCGCGCGCGCCAGTGCATCGGGCTCACCGAGGGATCCTTGGCCGCGAGGAAGATCTCCGGGGCCCAGGCGCGCTGCAGCGTCCGCTCCCACGACTCCATCCGGATCCGAGCGCGTCCCAACGCCTCCACGGACTTGAGTACGACGAGGAGGAAGGGGTAGCCACAGGAGACCGCCTGCGGGCTCATCACCCCCCCTTGAAGGTCCTGCACATCGAGACAGAGGATATCCGCCAGCGTCGCGAGGGTCGGCTGCGGGGGACCGATCTCGGGCAGCTTCGCCACCGCGAACTCCGCCCAGGCCCGCGTCGGCTCCTCGATCCGCACCTCGACCGGCACGTTCCCCACGCCGAGCTCGAAGACGATGCGCCCCGCCCCATCGACGAGCGCCTCCGGCCCGAGCGCGCCCTCCGAGAGGGCGAGCGCCGCCGCCGTCCCCACCGTGGGGTGCCCCGCGAACGGCACCTCGCCCCCCGGCGTGAAGATCCGGACGCGCCGTGTGTGCGCGGGGTTCACCGCCGGGTAGCAGAACGTCACCTCGGAGAAGTTGAACTCCCGCGTGATGTCGAGGAGCCGCTCCTCCGGGATCTCGCGCGCGTCCGGGAAGACCGCGAGCTGGTTCCCACCGAACGGGGTCGCGGTGAACACATCGAGGGTGAGGAAGCGCGCCATGGTCGGTCGTCCTCAGCCCGCCATATGCGGATAGCGGAAGTCGCGCGGCGGGACGAAGGTCTCCTTGATCGTCCGCGCGCTGACCCACCGCGTGAGGTTGAGCTTGGAGCCCGCCTTGTCGTTGGTCCCTGAGGCGCGGCCCCCGCCGAAGGGCTGCTGCCCCACGACGGCGCCGGTGCACTTGTCGTTCACGTAGAAGTTCCCCGCCGAGTGGCGGAGCGCGGCATGCGCCTCGGCGAGCGCCGTACGGTCCTGCGCGAAGACGGCGCCGGTGAGCGCGTAGGGCGAGGTGCGATCGATCAACGCGAGGGTCTCGGTCCACTTCGCGTCGTCGTACACGAACGCGGTCACCACGGGGCCGAAGATCTCCTCGCAGAGGAGGCGGTAGCCCGGGTCCTTGGTCTCGACGAGGGTCGGCTGCACGAACCACCCGGTGCGCTTGTCGGCGCCGCCGCCGGCGAGGATCGTCGCGTTCGCTTTGGCGTCGGCGAGGTACCCCGCGATCCGGTCGAAGGCGCGCTCATCGATCACCGCGCCCATGAAGTTCCGGAAGTCGTTCACATCCCCCATCGTGATCTCGGCGATCATCGCGATGAGGCGCGCCTTCACCTGCGGCCAGATGGACGCCGGCACGTAGATCCGGCTGCACGCCGAGCACTTCTGCCCCTGGTATTCGAAGGCGCCGCGGATGACCCCGACGCAGAAGGCCTCCACGTCCGCCGAGGGGTGCGCGAGCATGAAGTCCTTCCCGCCGGTCTCCCCGACGATGCGCGGGTAGGAGCGATACGAGCCCATGTTCCCACCGACCGTCTTCCAGATCTGGTTGAAGACCCCGGTGGAGCCGGTGAAGTGCACGCCGGCGAGCTCGGGGGAGTGCAGCGCGAGGTCGGAGATCATGACCGGGTCGCCGGGGAGGAAGTTGATCACGCCCGGCGGGAGCCCCGCCTCGTGCAGGAGTTGGAGGGTGTACCAGGCGGAGAGCATCGCGGTCGCCGCGGGCTTCCAGAGGACGACGTTCCCCATCATCGCGGGGGCGCCGGCGAGGTTGCCCCCGATCGCGGTGAAGTTGAACGGGGTGATCGCGTAGACGAACCCTTCGAGGGCGCGATACTCGCTCTGGTTCCACATCCCCGGGCCAGAGACAGGCTGCTCGCTGTAGAGTTCGCGCGCGAAGGCGGCGTTGAAGCGGAAGAAGTCGGCCATCTCACAGGCGGCATCGATCTCCGCCTGATAGACGTTCTTCGACTGCCCGAGCATCGTCGCCGCATTGATCGTGTCGCGCCAGGGGCCGGCGAGGAGGTCGGCGGCCTTGAGGAAGACGCTCGCGCGCTGCTCCCAGGTCCACTCCGACCACTCGCGCCAGGCGGTGCGCCCGCTCTCGATGGCGGCGCGGACGTCGTCGGGGGTGGCCTGATGCCAGGTCGCGGTGACGTGCTGGTGCTTGTGCGGCGAGGTCGCCTGCACCGTGGCACCGGTGCGGATCTCGCGTCCGCCGACCACGACGGGGATGTCGGGGCGCTCCTGTTCCATCTGCGCGAGGCGGGCCTGGAGCGCGGCGCGCTCCGGGGTGCCGGGGGCGTAGGAGCGGATCGGTTCGTTGAGGGTCGGCGGGAGCTGGCGCACGCCACTGGGCGAGAAGGTCGGCATCGTCGTCGGGGCTGAGGGAACGGACCGGTGCAATCTAACGCCCACGGCGGTGATACTTCGGGATGCGTCCTGTCCGTCGCGGTCTTGTCCTCACGCTCGCCGCGCTCAGCGCGGTCTCGAGTGCCTGCGTCCCCATCCCGGTCGAGTGGGGGAAGCCCACGCGGCACGCGAATGGCGCGCGCGCCGACTCGCTCCGCCTCGGGATCGGGGCCGACGGGGGGCCGGTCTTGGTTGCGGCCTGGACGCCGCCCACCTGGCCCGAGGAGCCGGGGCAGTGCGTCGCCTCGCGGCGCGCTGGGCGCTCCCTGACCGATACCTCGTATGCGAGCTGGTTCACCGTACGGGCCGACTCGAGTGTGGTGCTACGCGCGGCGCGCTCCGACGACGCAGGGCGCACCTGGCAGCCGGCGGTGACCGCGGATTCGGTCGATGTGGGCCGTACGGGGTGCGCGCGCCCCGCCCCCTTCCTCGCCGTGGATTCGCTCAACGGCTACCTGCACCTCACCTATCACCTCGTGGCGCGCGAGGGGGCGGGACTCTTCTTCACGCATGTGATGGACGCGGGGATGCTCTTCCACGAGCCCGTGCCGATCGTCTACGGCAAACGCCCCTCAGTCACCGCGGTCGCCTCGCGCGGCGACACGGTGGTGGTGGTCTACGAGGATCCGAACAGCCGGGTGCCTCGGCTCGGGATCGCCGTCTCGCGGCTGCAGGGGCACATCTTCGAGGGGCGGATGCCCGCCTCGGACGAGGTCGGGGAGTCGCGCCGTCCCCTCGTGGCGCTCCGTGGGGACCGGGTGGTGATCGCCTGGGACGCCTCGGAGCGCGGCGGGCGGGTGCCACGCGTGATGGTGCGCGAGGGGCGCATCCGGTGGGGGGATCTGTGATCGGGGCCGGGGGATGACGCGGATCTTCGGCGTCCATCCGGCGGACGACGGCGGGCTCCCGATGGCGGTGCGCCGCGCCGCCGACGCTGGGGCACGCGCCCTCCAGTGCTTCACCGCGCCCCCGACCTACTACAACGAGAAGGTCGGCTTCGCGGCGGCCAAGGCGGCGAAGGTCCACGCCGCGCTCGACGCGGTGGGGATCGAGCGGCGGCATGTGCTCGTGCACGCGGCCTACGTGCTCAACACCGCCTCCCCCGACGAGACCAAGGCGCTCCGCGCCCGAGCCGGCCTCGCCAAGGAGCTCGAGCGCTCGACCGCCCTCGGCGCCCTCGGCTGCTGCTTCCACCCGGGCTCCGCGGGCGATGGCGACCCGACGGACGCCGCGGTGCGCGTGGGGCTCGCCATCCGCCACGCGCTCGAGACGGTGCCCGAGAGCGCTGCGGGGACGCGGGTCCTGATCGAGAACACCGCCGGCGCCGGTCGCACGATGGGGCGCACCCCCGAGGAGATCGCCCTCATGCTCGCCCAGGTGCCGGCGGCGCTCCGGCATCGCACCGGCTACGGGCTCGACACCTGCCACCTCCACGCGGCGGGGCACGATCTCACCTCCTCCCCCGAGGCGCTGCGGGCCACCCTCGACCGATTCGAGCAGGTGATCGGGGAGCGTCCCGCCTTCCTCCACCTGAACGACAGTCAGCATCCCGCGGGGTCGAACAAGGATCGGCACGCCCTCGTGGGCGAGGGGACGATCGGGGTCGCACCCTTCGCGTGGCTGCTCGCCGACGAGCGCACCGAGGGGATCCCGCTCATCCTCGAGACCCCCGCCGAGCGGGCCCAGGTGGTGGAGGACGACCCGACCGCCGACCCCGCCGACCGACGGATGGTCGCCCTCCTCGAGGGACTCCGCTCGGGGTGAGGGCTATTGCGCGGGAGAGCGAGGCCCTTACTTTCGAGGCAGATCGCGCACGTGCTCGACCGGGCGCAGCACGCGATCATCACAATCATCGAGAGGAACACTCGAATGGCTGCCAAGAAGAAGAAGGCTGCGAAGAAGCCGGCGAAGAAGGTCGCGAAGAAGCCGGCGAAGAAGGTCGCCAAGAAGGCGAAGCCGAAGACCAAGCGGAAGCCGAATGCCGCGTTCATGAAGCCGGTGACCCCGAACGAGAAGCTCGCCGCCGTCGTCGGCGCCTCGCCGCTCCCGCGCACCGAGCTCACCAAGAAGCTCTGGGCCTACATCAAGAAGAACGGCCTCCAGGACAAGAAGAATCGCCGCATGATCAACGCCGACGACAAGCTCAAGGTCGTCTTCGGTGGCAAGGGTCAGGTGTCGATGTTCGACATGACCAAGCTCGTCTCGAAGAACGTCAAGTAAGCGACGTCGCTCGACGGGCAGGTCCGGAGGGGCGCGCCAGACGGTGCGCCCCTCTCGTCTTTCCCGGGCGTGGTCCCCAGATTCCCTCGGGACCGCCTCCTCGATCCCCCTCGCCCTCGTCCCTCGCCCGTGACCCCCAAGAAGCGTTCCTCCTCCGTCGCCGCCGCGCGCGGGCGCCCCGGTGACGGCTGGCGCCCCGACTGGCGCACGCTCTGGGAGGGATTCAAGTCGCTCGCGGCCACCCTCGCGATCTTCCTCGTCCTCCGCACCTTCCTGATCGAGGCGTATCGGATCCCCTCGGGGTCGATGATCCCGTCGATGCTCATCGGTGACTGGCTCTTCGTGAACAAGCTGCGCTATGGGCCGCACGTCCCCTTCACGCGGATCAACCTCCCGGGGTACGCCGAGCCGCAGCGCGGGGAGATCGTGGTCTTCATCTCGCCCCCGCAGATCGATCAGCCCTGGGACGCCACCCCGATCCTCGTGAAGCGCCTCATCGCGGTCGCGGGGGACACCGTGCATTCGCGCGGCGGGATCGTGTACATCAACGGCGAGCCGGAGCGGCAGGGGTATGCGGCGGGCCTTCCCGGGACCCCCGGGGATTACGTCGATCCCCTCTTCGATTGGCAGAAGCGGGTGCAGCTCGCTGACTCGCGCTTCGGGTCGGCGCCGGCGCAGCCCACCCTGGAGGACTGGGGCCCCCTCGTCGTCCCCGAGGGCTACCTCTGGATGATGGGGGACAACCGCACCAACTCGAAGGACAGCCGCTACTGGGGGTTCGTCCCACGGGAGAACGTGCGAGGGCGCCCGATGTTCGTCTACTATTCGTGGAACGCCGACGATTCCGATCGGCCCCTCCCCTTCCTCCTCGATATCCGATGGGATCGCATCGGCCACGTCTTCCACTGATGCCCCGTCGCCCGTCGCGTCGGATGCCTCGTCGCGTCGTGGCGCTCGCGCTCGGGGCGCTCCTGGCGGCCGGGTGCGCGCCGGTCACGCATCTGCACCCCGGCGGGGTGACGCCACGCCCCTACACGCCGGTCGTGCGTGCGGGGGGGGTCCTCTACCTCGCCGGGCAGATCGGCGCCGATGCCGCCAACGGCGGGGCCCTCGCTCCCGGGGGGATCGAGGGAGAGACGCGGCAGGTGCTCGAGAACATCAAGGCGCTCCTCTCGGCGAGCGGGTCCTCGATGGACCGCGTGGTGAAGTGCACCGTCTTCCTCGTCGACATCGGCGAGTGGGACCGGATGAACGCCGTCTATCGCACCTATTTCGCGGCGGGGCGGTATCCGGCGCGCACCGCCGTCGGGGTGTCCGGGCTCCCCGGCGGCGCGCGCGTCGAGATCGAGTGCATCGCGCGGGCCTGATCGATGCCGCTCCTCCGTCCCACCGCGGTCATGACCGCGATCGACCTCGACGAGGAACTCGAGGCCCAGCAATCCCTGCTGCAGCGGCTGGGGCTCAACGTCGTCGTCATGGCGGTCCTCACCGGTGTCACCCTGCGGGTCTACCGCAACGTCGTCCTCACCTACGGGTGGAGTGACTCCTGGCTCTGGGTGGCGGGGACCTTCCTCGGACAGGTCGCGATCCTCTTCTTCCTCTCGACGCTCTACCTCGGGAACTACCACGCCAAGTCATGGCTCTGGCGGGCCCCGCTCTTCGCGGCCATCGACGCTCTCACCGAGGTGGCGGTGAGCTATGGGATGATGCGCGCCGGCCTCGAGCGGATCGGGAGTCTTCCCGCGACCTTCGAGGATTGGCAGGGGGCGGCGATCCGCCTCTCCACCTTCCGCCTGACCCTGATCCCGCTCTACGCGCTCGCGCTCGCGGTCGTCTCGACGATCGTGCGCTGGCTCATCCTGCCCCGCGAGAAACCCACCCCCGCCGCCTCATGATGCCTCTGATCCGCGTCCTCGCCTGCCTCCCGCTCGTCGCTTCGATCCTCTCCGCGCAGGCCCCGCGCCGCCCCTTCGGGACCCTCCGGGAGCAGGCCACCACGCAGCAGCGCTGGCTCGAGCGGCGCCTGACGACCGTCCTCCCCGCGCTGATGCGGAAGCATGGCGTCGATGCCTGGGTGATCCCTATGCGGGAATACAACGAGGACCCCGTCTTCTCCTCGCTGGTCTCCCCGACCACCTTCGCCGCGCGGCGGCGGACGATCTACCTCTTCTTCGATCGCTGCGCCGCCCAGGGGCGTCAGGACCCCGGTGATGGGTCCTGCGTGGAGCGGATCGCCTTCGGTGGGACCTCGCAGGGGGGGCTCTACGAGGCGCGCCGCGCCATGAAGGCGGTCGAGGCCGATGTCGGTGGGCGGCAGGCCGAGCTCTGGGGCGACGAGCAGTGGCAGGTCCTCAAGGCCGCGCTCGTGGAGAAGAACCCCAAGGTCATCGCCATCAACACCTCGCGGACCTTCGCCTTCACCGACGGGCTCTCGTCGGGGGAGCGCGATGGGATGACCGAGGCGTTGGGCCCTGACCTCGCGCGGCGATTCCGGCCCGCCGAGGCGCTCGCCCTCGAGTTGATCGCGACGCGGCTTCCCGAGGAGGTCGCGTTCTACGGGCAGCTCCAGGCCCTCGTCTGGGAGCTCTCGCAGCGGATGTTCTCCAACGCCGTGGTCGTGCCCGGGAAGACCCGGACGAGCGACCTCGTCTGGTGGTGGCGCCAGCAGGTCAACGACCTCGGGCTCGGGACCTGGTTCCAGCCGAGCATCGAGGTCCAGCGACGCGGGGTGACGAGCGAGGCGCTGGGGGAGGACCCGGTCATCCAGCGCGGGGACGTCCTCCACAGCGACGTGGGGATCACCGCCCTGGGGCTCAACACCGACACGCAGCACATGGCGTATGTGCTCCGCCCCGGGGAGACCGAGGCGCCGGCGGGGCTGACGGCGGCGCTGCGCCGAGCCAACCAGATGCAGGACATCCAGATGGAGGAGGTCCGGCCCGGCCGCACCGGGAACGAGGCCCTCGCCGCCTCGCGTGCCCGGATGTCCGCGCTCGGCATCGAGGGGACGTTCTACTCGCACCCCATCGGGAAGCATGGGCATGGGGCTGGCCCGCTGGTGGGGCTCTGGGATTATCAGGACGGCGTCCCTGGCCGCGGCGATGCGATGATCATCCCCAACATGTGGTTCTCGATCGAGCTGCAGGCGACGACCCCGGTGCCCGAGTGGGGCGGGCAGAAGGTCCGGATGGCCCAGGAGGAGGACATGGTCATCGGGGCCGATGGGATCCCCCGCTGGGCCATCAAGCGGCAGGACCGGCTCTTCCTCGTGCGCTGATTTATCTTTCGGCCCATGAAGAAAGGCCGGAAGGAACTTCTCGTCGTCGGGGACCGCGTCCTCGTGCGCGTCGAGGAGGGAGAGGAGCGCTCCAAGGTCGGGCTCTATCTCCCCGCGACCGCCGTGGACAATCAGGCGGTGCAGGGGGGGCGGATCGTCGCCACCGGTCCCGGCACCCCGCTTCCCGAGGTGGGGGACCACCTCGATGAGCCCTGGCGCATCGGGGGGGCCAAGGACCCGCGCCACATCCCGATGCAGGCCCAGGTCGGGGACTACGCGTTGTTCTTTCGGAAGGCCGCCGTCGAGATCACCTTCGAGAACGAGCGCTTCTTGGTCGTCCCGCAGGCGGCGATCCTCGCGCTCTCACGGGAGTAATGGACGATGCAATACGATGAACGGATGATCGCCCCCATGCGGGCGGAACTCACACAGCTCGGGATCGAGGAGCTGCGCACCGCCGCCGCGGTCGATGCCGCGCTCAAGGAGGCGCCGGGGACGCGGCTGGTCGTCGTGAACTCCGTCTGCGGCTGCGCGGCGCGCAATATGCGGCCCGCCGTCGCGATGGCGCTCCGGAACGCCGTGACGCCGGACAAGAGCTTCACCGTCTTCGCCGGTGGCGATGTGGATGCCACGCGCCAGGCGCGGAGCTACTTCACCGGGTATGCGCCGAGCTCGCCGAGCATCGGGCTCCTGCGCGATGGGAAGCTCGTGCACATGGTGGAGCGCTGGCAGATCGAGGGGCGGACCGCCGAGGCGATCGCGCAGGATCTGGCGAAGGCGTTCGATCAGTACTGCGCGCCGCCGGCGCGCTAAGCGCAATCGGCAGTCAAGAAGAAGCGGGGGGGGGG
>JBMTXT010000028.1:0-18411 GCA_049453775.1 Gemmatimonadaceae bacterium
CCCCCCCCCGCGCGATTTCAGCGATCCGGGTGGATCAGCCGCGCCGCACCAGCGCAGCGACCGTGGATCAGCCGCGGATCGTGCTCCGCCCCGTCTTCAGCTGCTGCGCGAACCAGGCGTGGGTCGCCGAGATCATCGCGAAAGGGACGAAGCTCGCCGCGGCGAGCGTGAGGTGAAGGACCCCATCGATCCCGCCCGTGGAGACCGGACGGGTCACGAAGACGAATGCGAGCCAGGCGGCGATCGTCCCACCGGCGACTCCCTGCGCCCCGAGGGCGGCCATCTTGTCAAAGTTCATAGCGTATCAATGTGATGGGGCGGCCGGGAGTTCCTCCACCCCCCCGGCGGTCACCCGGTGCGAGATGAGGGGGCGGGGCGCGGGGCGACCCGTCCCGACCGGGACGGCCTCCCGCAGAAGCTCGAGCGCGGCGGCGAGCCGTGCGGGGTCACCGGCATGGAGCTCGAGGAGCGCATCCCCGGCGGCGACCGGCTGCCCCGGTCGGGCACGCACCATCACCCCGACCGCTGGGTCGATCACGTCATCCGTGTGCGACCGGCCCCCACCGAGAGCGATGATCGCTGCCCCGATGGCGCGGGGCTCGACCCGCTGGACCACGCCCGCGCGCTCGGCGCGCACCAGATGCGTGATCGGGGCCTTCGCCATGACCCCCCAGGGGTCCTCGGCGACACGCGGGTCCCCGCCCTGCGCCTCGACGATCACGCGGAACCGGGCGAGCGCCCGGCCCTCCTCGAGCGCCGCGGTCGCCATCCGACGCGCCGCCGGACGGTCAGGGGCCACGCCGCCCAGGACGAGCATCTCCGCCGCGAGGGCAAGGGTCACCTCCCGCACGTCAGCGGGGCCCCCACCGCGGAGCACGGCCACCGACTCGGCGACCTCGAGCGCGTTGCCGCACGCCTCACCGAGCGGCGCATCCATATCGGTGAGGAGCGCGACGGTGCGGCACCCGCGCCGCTCCCCGATATCGATCATCGTCCGCGCGAGGGCGAGGGCGTCCGATGTCGTGGGGAGGAAGGCGCCCGCCCCGGTCTTCACGTCGAGCACGAGCCCCGTGAGATCCTCCGCCAACTTCTTGCTCATGATGCTCGCTGCGATGAGCGGGATCGCTTCGACGGTCGCGGTCGCGCCACGGAGCGCGTAGAGCTTCCGATCGGCGGGGGCGATCTCCGACGTCTGGCCGAGCATCGCGCACTGGTGCCGCACCAACAACGCCTCCGCCTCCTGGATCGAGATCCCGGTGCGGAACCCCGGGATCGCCTCGAGCTTGTCGAGGGTGCCACCGGTGTGCCCGAGGGAGCGCCCCGACATCATCGGGACGGCGACGCCGCAGGCGGCCACCAGGGGGGCGAGGATGAGCGAGACCTTGTCCCCGAGCCCGCCGGTCGAGTGCTTGTCGACCCGGGCCATCGGGAGATGACCGAGGGAGAAGCGCGCCCCACTCTCGAGCATCGCGGTGGTGAGCCCCTCGATCTCCGCGGGGTCGAGTCCACGGAGGACGATCGCCATGGCGAACGCCGCCATCTGATAGTCGGGGATCTCGCCGGCGGCGTAGGCCTGCATCATCGGGCGCCAGGCGTCATCGGGGATCCGGCCCCCATCCCGCTTGGTCGCGATCAGTTCCAGGAAGCGCATTGGCTCGAGGTGGGGAGGCGGACTAGGTTCTGACCGTGGCGCGCGATGTCCGCGCGCGATCGACACGGAGAGAGGGATGAACACGCGAGCATGGGTGGGATACGCGACCGTCGTACTCGTGATCGGCAGCGCCACGCTCCCTGCGCAGGAAGCTAGGAGTGCGGGCGCGCTGTGGAAAGCCGCGATCGCGGCGGTAGACTCGGGCCAATTCGCGCCGGCCGACCGCCAGACACGCCTCTACGCGGACGCCGCGCGCTGGGCCGATTCCGCGGCCCGGTTGGCCCCCCGCGATCCCGATGCCCGCGTGGTGAAGGCGATCGCTGCCGGACGCACGGCGCTCTCCCTTGGACCGCGCGAACGGGTGCAGTTCGCCGTCCTCGTCCGCAGCGAGGTGCTCGCCGCCCTGGCGATCGCCCCCGACCACGCCGGCGCGCACCACGTGCTCGGGATGTGGCATGCGGAGATCCTGCGCCTCAACCCGGTGGCGCGCTTCGCGGCGCGCACCCTCCTCGGTGCCGCGGTCTTCGGCGAGGCGAACTGGGACCAGGCGCAACGGTCGATGGAACGGGCGGTCGCGCTCGAACCTGACCGCATCACCCACCGGCTCGACCTCGCCGGCGTGCTCGCCGACCGCGGGAACGTCGCGGGCGCTCGCGCGCAGTACGAATGGATCGCCCGCGCCGCGGTCCGCGAGTACAACGATGCCACCTATAAGCGGCTCGCCGCCGAGCGCCTCCGCGCCCTGTGAACGTCGCGGACACCCCCGCCGCCCGCGCCAGCCGCCTCCGCCGCCGCCTTGAGGAGGCGGCGCACGCCTATTACGTCCTCGACCGCCCTGCGCTCAGTGACGCCGAGTACGACCGGCTCTTCCGCGAATTGCAGGCGCTCGAGCGCGACCACCCCGAACTCGCCGACGCCGACTCCCCCACGCAACGCGTGGGCGCCGCCATCACGGAGAGTCACCTCGCGAAGCACACGCATCTCATCCCGATGGGGTCGCTCGACAACGCCTTCGACGAGGGCGAGCTCGGTGCGTGGGAGGACCGTCTCCGCAAGCTGACCGGCGATGCGGTCGACGTCGACGGTTACTGCTGTGAGCTCAAGATCGATGGTGCAGCCGTCTCGCTGACCTACCGCGAGGGCGTGTTGGTGACCGCAGCCACACGGGGGAACGGCCGGGTGGGGGAGGATGTCACCGCCAACGTGCGTACGATCCCCGACATCCCGCGCCATCTGACCGGCGAGGGCTGGCCTCCGGTGATCGAGCTCCGGGGTGAGGTCTACATGACCTTCGAGGGGTTCGAGCGGATGAACGCCGAGCGGGTGCGCGCGGGCGAGGCGGTCTTCGCGAACCCGCGGAACTCCGCCGCCGGCGCGCTCCGCCAGAAGGATCCACGCGAGACCGCCAAGCGCCCGCTGCGTTTCTTCGGCTACGCCTTCGCCGTGCCCGGCGCCACCTCGCTCCCCTTCCGCTCCCAGTGGGAACTGCTCCAGACCCTCGTCGCCTGGGGGATCCCCGTCGCGCCCGCTCGGCGCCAGTGCGCCTCGCTCGCGGCCGTCCATCGCTGGGCGCGGGAACTCGAACGCGAGATCCGTCCCACCCTCCCCTTCGCGATCGACGGCGGGGTGGTGAAGGTGAACGCCCTCGCGTTGCAGACCGAGTTGGGGGTGATCGGGGGGCGCGTGCCGCGCTGGGCGACCGCCCGCAAGTTCGCGCCCGATCTCGCTGAGACCACGTTGCTCGACATCGAGGTGCAGGTGGGACGCACCGGGGCCCTCACCCCGCGTGCCGTGCTCGCCCCGGTCGAGGTGGGTGGAGCGACCATCACCTACGCCACGTTGCACAACTTCGACCTGATCGCGGAGAAGGACCTGCGGATCGGTGACCTGGTGCAGGTGAAGCGGGCCGGGGAGGTGATCCCGCAGGTGATCGGCCCCGTGCCCGAGCGACGCACCGGGGGGGAACGCGCGGTCGCGGCGCCTGCGCACTGCCCGGTCTGTCACACCGCCGTCGAACGCGACGAGGCCGAGGTCGCGATCTTCTGCCCGAACGTAGGGTGCCCCGGTCGACGCCTCGAGGCGCTCGCGCACTTCACCTCGCGCGACGCGATGGACATCCGCGGCCTGAGTTACCAGCGGCTCGAGCAGCTCCTCGCCGCCGGGTTGGTCGCGGATGTCGCCGACCTCTATACCCTCACCACCGAACAGGTCGGGGCGCTGGAGCGCTTCGCCGATCGGAGCGCCGAGCAGCTCGTCGCCGCGATCGCCGCCTCCAAGGCGCAGCCGCTCTCGCGCCTCCTCAACGCCCTCGGCATCCGCCATGTGGGGGCGGAGTCGGCGAGGCTCCTCGCCCGCGCCTTCGGGACGATGGAGGCGCTCACCCACGCGACGATCGACGAGCTCGAGGCCCTGCACGGCGTGGGCCGCACGATGGCCGAGGCGGTGCATGCCTGGGGGCACGACCCGGCGATCCGCGCCCTCCTCGCCAAGCTCGCGCGCGCCGGCGTGCGCATGGACGAGCCGCAGGCCGCGGTGGCCGACGGGCCGTTCAAGGGGCTCAAGATCGTGCTCACCGGCACCCTCCCCACCCTCGCCCGGGGTGAGGCGACGGCGATGATCGAAGCGGCGGGGGGCAAGGTCACCAGCGCCGTCTCCAAGGCCACCGACCTCGTCGTCGCGGGAGACGAGGCGGGGAGCAAGCTCGAGAAGGCGACCGCCCTCGGGATCCCGGTGATCGACGAGGCGGAACTGCGGCGGCGGCTCGGCCGCTGACGGGGGCGTCCCCGCGGCGCACCGCGTGGTTGCTGCCCCCAGTCCGTCGGGATAGTTTGCCCGCATCCCCACTCGACACGCCATGGCATTCTGGGACCGCCTCTTCGGCGGCCGTTCTGAGTCCTCGTTCACCCGGCAGCGCCTCGACTTCTTGAACGAGGCGTTGGTGCTGGAGCGTCAGGGGGATTTCGACGCGGCGGTGACGAGTTACCGCTTGGCGCTGCGTGAGCATCCGACGGACCTCCGGATCCTCCAGAACATGGCGATCGCGCTCACCAAGGTCGGGCGGGTGGAGGAGGCGATCCGCGCCTATCGTCGCGCGATCGAGGTCGATGCGACCGCCAGCGGCGCGCATTACGGACTGGCCTTCCTGCTGATCAAGCGGGGAGATGCCGTCGGCGCAGCGGCGCACCTCGAGGCCTTCCTCGCCCATCCGCCGGTCGGGGACGACGCCGACCGCTGGATCGCGCATGCCCAGGCCACCCTCGATCAGCTCCACGGCACGAGCGGTGGATCGGGTGAGCCGATCCGGACCTGAGATGGGCGCCACCATCGCGATCGTCAGTCAGAAGGGAGGCGTCGGCAAGACCACCACCGCGGTGAACCTGGCCGCCGCCTTCGCGCGCCGCGGCCTGCGCACCCTCCTCGTGGACACGGACCCCCAAGGGTCGGTGCGCTTCGGGGTCGGGCTGCGGCGGGGGCACCCGCAGTACGGCTTCGCCGATTACCTCCTCGGCCTGCGCGGGCTCCGCGAGATCCTCCTGCCGACATCCCTCCCGTGGCTGCGCGTGATGCTCGCCGGGAGCGTGACGGAGACGGCGGATCACACCGCCTATCAGGAAGGCGTCGCCTCCTCGGATCTGTTGGGCCGCCTCCTCCGTCAGGCAAGCGAGCGATGCGACATCGTCCTGCTCGACACGCCGCCGGGGTTGGGGCCCGTGACCCGTGCGGCCCTCGCCTGTGCCGATCGCGTCCTCGTTCCGCTCCAGGCGGAGCCCCTCGCCCTCCAGACCACCCCGCAGATCCTGCGCGGGATCCAGGAGATCGTGACCCACCAGGAGCGGTTGGTGTTCGACGGGATCCTGCTCACGATGTACGAGGCGGGGAACCCGGCCTGCGAGACGACCGCGACCTATATCCGAGAGAAGGTCCCGGCCCACCTCATGCTGGACCTGACGATCCCACGCAGCCCATCGGTCGCGAGCGCCTTCGCGACGGGACACCCGGTGGTCGTGCGGACGCCCGGCGATCCCGCCTCGCAGGCCTATGTGGCCCTCGCGGCGCGCCTCAGCGAGCGGGTGGGCTACGGATGACGGCGTGTGGACCAAGCAACGGTCGCTTCGTGCGGAGGTGGCAGGCGTCCGGCCTCGCCTTCGCACTGACACTGCTCGTCGGCTGTGAGGCCCCGGTCGGATCCGAGGGGGAGCTCAACGCGATCGAGTTCTCCGGGATCCCATTCCCCGCGATCGTCATCGGCGACACCCTCCGGGATTCCCTCGGCGTGGCCGCCCCGCTGCAGGCGACCGCCTATGATGGGCGCGGGGCGGTGATCCCCGACGCCGAGTTCCGATTCCTCTCGCCGGACAGCGGGGTCACGATCGGCCCGACGGGGTTCCTTACCACGACGCGGACGAGCGGGATCATCCGGGTCTTCGCCTCGCTCGGCACCCTCCAGAGCGCGCGTCGGACGATCATCGTGACCCCGCGCCCCGACACGGTGAGTGCGACCGGGGCGGCGCGTCTCACGCTCGACTATGTGCTCCCCGATGGCGCCGCCAATCTGACGGGAGACCTCGGGATCTCGGTGCGGAACCTCTCGGGCCCGACGACGACGCCGGGGAACGTCACCGGGTGGCCGGTCCGCTGGCATCTCGTTCATCGCGGCGACACGTTGGCCCCAGGTGACACGACGCTCGCCGTGCTCCAGAGCAGCGCCGGGCGCCGTGGCGTGATCGACACCACCTCGACGAGCGGGACCTCCATCCGTCGCCTGCGGGTCTTCTCGAACCGCCTCCCGGTGGCGACCGACAGCTTCGAGGTCGTGGCCGAGGTGCGACGACATGGCCGTCCGGTGGCAGGGAGTCCGATCCGCTTCTGGGTCCGCGTCGCACCGAAGGGCTGATCCCCTCCAGGATCAAGCACGATCAAGCAAAATCAGGCGTGACGCGGGATGCGGCCCCGTGGGCCGCTCACCCATTCGGGCGCTGAGGGACCGACCGCTGCAGTGGGACCACGACCGGCGTCGCCCCACGCTCCCCCACCCACTCGGCCGCATCGGCGGCGAGCAGGGCGATCATCGCGGGACGGGCGCAGGTGATGGGGGCCACGATGCGTCCGCCCGGTCGCACCGCCTGCCCCGCGGCCGCGATCAGACGGCCGTCGTCGAGCGCGGCGGCCCGGAAGGTCCCATCGGTAAAGGGAATGGCGCCAGCGAACCCGATGACCCGCGCGGCCGAGGTGAAGGTGCGGTCCTCGGGATCCATGACCACGACCATGAGATCGAGCCGCGCCTGCAGGCCGGCCGCGTACGCCGCATAGCGGCCGCCCAACAGCACCGCCCCCCCAGCCTCGGCGAGCCCCAGGAGGGCCTGCAGGCGATCGAGGGCGTCGATCGAGGGCGCCTCTGCGGGGCGCGCCGCATCGCGGCGCCCCTCGGCCCCTTCGGCACCGCGCGGGGAGGCCGGCACCCCGGACGTGGCCGCGCCCCAAAGGTCCCCATCGAGGAACCGCGCCTCGCGTCCGCACTGCATGCACCCTGCGGTGCCCCGACGGAGGTCGCGGTCCACCACCGCGGACGCGACGACGACGAGCGGCGTCGCCCGGTGATCACCGGGGCATTGGAGGCGTTCGGCGAGTTCGAGGCGCATGGGGGTGGTGCGCGAATCGGTACGAAGGGACGAGTCGGGCGCTAGCTGCGCGCGAGTCGGATCTCCTCGACGTCGAGATGCGGCGGACGGGTCACCGCCCACGCGACGGCCTCAGCCACATCGGCGGCCCGCAGCATCTCGGCGCGCGAGGGGAGATGCGGCGCGGCATCGGGATCATGCGGATCCCAGAGGGCGGTGTCGGTCGCGGCGGGGGAGACGAGGGTCGCGCGCACCCCCGAGCCACGGGTCTCCATGCGCAGGGTCTCATGCAGGGCGCGCACCGCATGCTTGGAGGCCGCGTAGGTCGCGTTCCCGGGGAAGACGGTCCGATCGGCCACCGACCCGATCGTCACGATGTCTCCCGATCCACGGGCGCGCATGGCGCCGAGGAGATCGCGCGTGAGCCGGAGTGGGGCCGCGACGTTGAGCGCCAGGGCGAGGTCGAGGTCGGCATCGGTAGTGGCTTCGACGGCGGCGAGCGGGAAGCTCCCCGCCGCATGCCCCACGATGTCGGGGGCGCCGTCGAGGGCGGCGCGGACCCGCGCCGCGAGCCGCTCCGTCGCGCCGGCGGCGGTCAGATCGGTCGCGAGAGGAAGAGCCCCCGCCCCGAGTGCCCCGGCCAATCGGTCGAGCGCCGCCGCGTCGCGCGCGACGAGGAGGACGCGGGCCCCGAGGGCCGCGAGCGCCCGCGCCGTAGCCTCACCGATCCCGCGCGAGGCCCCGGTGACGAGCGCCGTGCGGCCGGCGAGGGGGCGACTCATCGCGAGGAGGTGTGCGCGTAGGCGAGTCGGAGGAACTCGTCGCGCGTCTTGGCGTCGTCCTTGAAGCTCCCCCGGAGCGCGGAGGTGATGGTGCTCGAGGCCTGCTTCTCCACCCCCCGCATCATCATGCAGAGGTGGGAGGCCTCCATCACCACGCCCACGCCCTCGGGCTGCAGCACCGCCTCGATCGCCTCCGCCACCTGCTGCGTGAGCCGCTCCTGCACCTGCAGCCGCCGTGCGAAGACCTCGACGATGCGCGGGAGCTTGGAGAGCCCGACGATCCGCCCATTCGGGATATAGGCGATGTGCGCCTTCCCGAAGAAGGGGAGCATGTGGTGCTCGCAGAGCGAGTAGAACTCGATGTCCCGCACCATCACCATCGAGGCGTGCTCCTCGGCGAAGACCGCGTCCCCGACCACATCGGCGACGTCCATACCATAGCCACGCGTCAGCCACGACATCGCCTTCGCGACGCGCTCAGGCGTCTTGACCAACCCCTCCCGCGCCGGATCCTCCCCGACAAGTTCGAGCTCGCGGCGGATGATCTCCTGGAACTCCGCCATGCGATCCGCATGCATCGGCGGGGCGGCCTCGAACTGATCCGACCCGGTGATCGGCTTCACCGGCGGCATCGGGCGCTTAACGTCCGTCGTATTCGACATACTGATTCTCCGTCTCCCAGAGCTTGAGGCGAGCTAACCGCGCGGGGGCGACGGCGGGCGCGAGGACGCGCCAGATAGCGAGCACGAAGTTCTCCGTGCTCGGGATGATCCCCGAGAGGAAGGGGACCTCGAGGTTCAGGTTCTTATGATCGACATGCTCCACGATCTCGCGCTCCACCACCTGCTTGATGTCGCGGAGGTTCACCACGAACCCGGTCGTCGGGTCGATCACCCCCTCCACCGTCACCTCGAGGGTGTAGTTGTGCCCGTGCCAGTTCGGGTTGTTGCACTTCCCGAAAAGCCGCTGGTTCTCCGCGTCGCTCAGCGCCGGATTGAAGACGCGATGCGCGGCATTGAAGCGGACGATGCGGGTGATCTGGACGACGGCCATGGGACGCGGGTGGGCGAGAGGTCAAGCGGGCGTGACCGCCCACCAGGAGATGAATCCCCGAGGCGGCATCGCGGTTCCGTACGGGGAAGGACGCCGGGGCCCCGTCCCACTGGAACGAGGCCCCGGCAGCGGTGGGAGCGAAGAGAGGTTTTTGAAGCCCTGTCGAATGCATGAGGCCCTCACCCTACGTCCGTCTTCCCGGCATCCGGGCATGGCGTCGGCAGAGATATCGGATCCGCTTCGGAGGACTTATCGGCTCAAAAAGTGAATTCTCTCCGTCCCGTCGACGGCTCCCTCAAAGCTACGAGACTGGACAGCGGAGCGTCAATGCACGTTGTTTCCTCGCACCATGGACCTGCTCACCCTGATCGGTGTCGCGATGCTCGTCTTCTGGGCGATCGCGACCTTCGCGCTCGATGCCCCGGGCGTCATCCACGCCTTCCTGACCCTTGGCGTCTTCCTCATCGTCCTCGGCGCGGTGAAGCGCGCCGAACGCACGCGCACCGAGGGCCGTCCGCCGCGCCGCTGAGTCAGAGCTCCCAGTTGGAGAGGACGATCCCGCGCGTCGGCGTGGGCTCCGCATAACCGGCGAGGGTCATCCGCAGATCGGTCCAGCGCACCCGCGCGCCGGTCGCGACACACTGCCGAAGCAGGTCGGGATAGCCCCCCTGAAGCCGGAGCGCGATGCGGGACGCCCCCGCCTGCCGCGCGGCCACCCCAAGTCGCTCGAGCAATCCGGGGAGCGCCTCGGCGTCACGGACCACGAGTTTGAGCACGCGCAGCTCCTCGAGCACGCGCCCCTCGACGAGGGGGACCTCATGGACCAGCGCGAACCCGCATACGGCCCCGGCGGGATCGCGCACGAGCACCGCATCGCCGACACCGTGGTGCACGGTCCCCTCGATCTCACGCGTGTAGTCCGCGCCCGGCCGCACCTGATCCGCACAGGCGGCGATCTCGGCCATCGCGCGCCCCCAAAGCGCCCCCCGCAGGGCACTCAATCGCTCCGGTGGGGGGCCCGCCGGCGAGCCCGCCTCGAGCGTGACGGTGATCGTGAGATGCGTCGGGACGAACCCCAGGCGCGCATAGAAGCCGATGTTGTCCATCGTGCGCGGCATCGTCTCCAATCCGATGATGCGACACCCCGCATCGATCAACCGCTGGATGCCAGCGGTGACGATCGTCCGACCCACGCCCTGCCCCTGGAGATCCTCTCGCACCACGAGCGGCCCCATCCACCCCTCGCACCCGGAGACGTGGGCGAGGTTGAAGGCGGCGATCCGCCCCTGGGGATCGCGCCAGCACATCGCCCCCGCCCCCGCCGCCTCGATCGCGAAGCGCCAGAGGGATGGATTGAGAGGGGGCACGCGCACCCCGGTCATCCCGTCACGGCGATAGCGTTCGCTGAACGCATCGCTGAAGAGCAGGTTGAGCGCAGGGATCTCCTCCACCGTGATCGGGTCGGGCCCGACCAGCCGCACACGCGGCCCGCTCATCCCGCCACCTCGGCGAGCGGGAGGGACCCGAGACGCGGCCCCTCGGCGGCGGTGACGACGGCGGCGCCCGTCTCGGGATCGAACCCCACCGAGAAGACCTGATCCAATCCATCGCGCACATCGTCGATGTGGCTGATCACGATCACCTGTTCGAAGCGCGCCTGTAGGCTCCGCAGCAACGCGAGCACGGCGTCGCGCCGCTGTACATCGAGTGACCCGAAGATCTCGTCGAGGATCAGGAGCGAGAACGCCTGACCGGCACGTTCCGCGATCATCTGCGAGATCGCCAGCCGGAGGACGAGGTTGGCGACATCCTCCTCGCCCCCGGAGATCACCGGCTTGGGGATCCCCTCCTCCAGCACCACGAGGCGGTAGCGGTCATCGAGCTCGAGCTCGGTGTAGCGGGCATCGGTGAGCTCGCTGAGGAGGCGCGACGCGATCTCGGAGAGCTCGGGACGGAGCGCGTAGTTGAGGTCGGTCCGAAGATCGGAGTAGGTCCGATGGAGCTCCTCATGGAGGAGCCGCTCCTGCTCGAGGGCCTCGACCTGCGCGAGCCGCGCGGCGACGGCGGTCTGATCGGCCCGCGCCCGCCCCACCGCCGCGCGGGCCACCTCGAGGGTGGCCGCCGCCCCCGCCGCCTGGGTACTCGCCTCGGCGAAGGCCGCGGCGCAGGCCTCGTGGCGCTCGCGCAACGCCGCCTCATCGGCCGACGGGGCGCCCAAGGCGGCGAGCTGGGTCGCGGTCGCCGACCGGCGGTCGTGCAGCGCCGCGCGACGAGCCGACCGCTCCGCGCACTCCCGCGTGACGACCACGAGACGCTCGAGGGTCCCCTCGAGCTGTGACTGACGCTCCTCCGTGGCCTCGAGCTGCTCCCGCCGCTCCCGACGCAGCGCCTCGCGCCCCGCCAACTCCTCCGGGGTCTCGTGCAGCTGGCCCTGCCGACTCCGGAAGTAGGCGCCGTCCGCCTCGACGGTCTCCATCTGGCGCTCGAGGAGATCGAGCACATCGCGATAGTGCGAACCGAGGGGACGCGTGCAGGTCGGACAATCCCCGTCCTCACCGAGGGAAAGGAGCCGGTCGCGCTGGTCTCGCAACTCGGCGTACTGCGTGCGGAGCGCGCGGAGGCGGGTCTCGACCTCCTGCTGCTCGCGGACCCAGGCGGTCCGTCGGCGGGTGACGTCCTCCTCGAGCGTCGCAAGCGCCGCTCGCTGCTCGGTGATCATGGCGCGGAGCGCCGCCACCCGCTCCCGGTGCGCCGGCAGGTCGGGGGACGCCATCGCGGGATCGATCGCCGCGAGCCCACGGGTCAACGTTTCCTGCTCGTCGGTGAGTCGCTCGAGCTCACGCGTGAGGGCGGCGAGTTCCCCATCGATCGTCGCCTGCTCCGTCTCGAGCCGTTGCCGCGCCTCGCGTCCTTGCTGCGCGGCAAGCCAGCGGGGGGCGACCGCCTCGAGCGCGGCCTTGGTCGTCGCGACCGCCTCGGCCGACGCGCGCCACGCGACCTCCGCCGCGGCCAGGGTCGCCGCGGCGTCGGCCACCTGTGCGGAGAGGGGCCCCGCGTCGGGGAGCCCCACGCGGAGCCCCGCGATCTCGTTCGCGAGGTCGCGGCGGCGCTGCGCGCAAGCGTCCTGCGCGAGACGGAGCCGCTCATACCCGAGCACCCGCGAGAGGAACTGCGCGCGCTCGGCGGCGGAGAGCGCCTGCATCACGGCGAGCTCCTTCTGCCCCGTGAAGTAGGTATTGAAGAACTCCGTCCGGGTCATCCCGATGCGCCGCTGCAGCAGGTCGGTCACGGTGGAGACGGCGTTCGCGATCGGGGTCGGTCCCTCATCGAGGTAGAGCTCGGCCATCGTGAGACCACGGACGACGCGATAGCGGTGGCCGGCGAGATCGAACTCGAGTTCGACGCGCACCGCGGCGCGCGGGGCGGCGCGGGCAAAGCGGAGTGACTCACTCCCGCCGCGCACGGTGTGGCTCCCGTAGAGCGCCCACGCGATCGCCTCGAGGATCGTCGACTTCCCTGCGCCATTCGGCCCGATGATCCCCGTCAGCCCCGAGGAGAAGACGAGCTCACTCTCGACATGCTGCCGGAAATTCTGTAGGCGGAGTCGACGGAGCCTCACGTCTCCTCCCCCGCCAGACCACGCACCGGCTCGATCGGTTCCGCCGCGTCGAGATAGTGCATCCCCAAAGCGACGAGCGCCTCACGCGCGAGCCCCGCCGGGAGCGCCCGCGACAGGAGCGTGGATCGCAGCGTCTCATCGAGCGAGGGGCGACGCCCAGGGGCGAGCGCGGCGCGCGGACGTACGAGGTCGGGGCGCCGGAGATCGAGGTGGAGATGCGTAGCCCGTCGCGCCAGCTCGCGCAGTACGCGATGATCGAGGGCCCGGGCGATATGTCGCGGCACCTGATGCCCCACCACCCGCACGATCTTCCCGTCGATCCCATCCGGGATCCGCGCGATCGCACGCTGGATCGCCGCATCGAGCCCCTCCGCGGAGAGTCCTCGGCCGTCGATGGGCGGGAGATCGAGCACCGGGCGCGCCGGGACGAGGGGATGGAAGGTCTGCTTCCCCGTCGTGAGGTCCCGCTCGATGAACCCCTTCCCCGGTAGCTTGGTCGCGCGCTCCTCGGCGAGCTCCCCCCAGGGGTTGGTGCTCGTGTAGTCGATCGAGCCCGAGTAATAGACGTGATCGGCGATGCGGCGGTAGACGTGATAGTGCCCCAGGGCCACGTAATCCCATCCGGGTTGTGTGACCGCCGCCAACGGGATCTGCATCGCCGCGCGGTCAGCGGCAGCGCCCGCAGGGACGATGCCCGGCACCTCCCCATGCATCACGAGGACATTGTGGCGCGCCGAGGGGTCCGGCGTGAGCTCGACGGTGCCGGGGGGGAGATCGGGGACCGCGAGCACCGCGCAGTCCCTGTGGGGGAGGGTGACGCGGAGCGGCGCACGATCCGCGATATGACAGCGATCGGGACGTTCGAGGAGGCGGAGGATCCCCGTACTCTCCGTAGAGCGCGGCATGTCGTGGTTCCCCGCCGCGATCACGACCACCGTCGCCGGCAGGGCCGCGTGCAACCGCCCGAACTCCCGTACCGCATGGAGGATCGCGGTGTTCGTCGGACGCACGGTGTGGAAGACGTCACCCCCGATGACGACCAGCTCCGGCGCCAGCGCGATGATCCGATCGATGGCTCGCGAGAAGGTCGCGGCGACATCGGCTTCCCGCTGGTTCATCCCCGTGGGCGTCTGCCGATGATACTGGCGGAAGCCGAGGTGGAGGTCGGAGAGGTGGACGAGGCGCACCCCGCTCACCGCGCCCGTCGCCGGAGGCTCATCGCGTCACGCACGCATGGCGCGCGCCACGCGCGCGATGCGGTGGCAGGCCTCGACGACCTGCGCCTGGTCGGCGGCGTAGGAGACGCGCACCCAATCCGGCGTGCGGAACGCCGACCCGGGGACGATCGCCACCCCCGCCTCATCGAGGAGCCTGGCGCAGAAGGCGCCCCCCGCATCGGGGATCGTCCCCGCCCCCGGCGCCTCGAAGTAGAAGTAGAAGGCGCCGGCGGGATCGAGGACGCGGAGCCCGGCATCGCGCAAGATCGGCAAAGCGGCGTCGCGCCGGCGCTTGAACTCCGCGACCATCGCGCGCACCGCCGACTCGACCGGCTCCCCGATCGTGAGCGCCGCGAGCGCGGCGTGCTGCGAGACCGCCGCCGCATTGGAGGTGGTGTGCGACTGCAAGGCATTCATCGCCTTCGCGACCGC
Organism: Gemmatimonadaceae bacterium; assembly: GCA_049453775.1. Taxonomy (GTDB): domain Bacteria; phylum Gemmatimonadota; class Gemmatimonadetes; order Gemmatimonadales; family Gemmatimonadaceae; genus Pseudogemmatithrix. The sequence goes on from JBMTXT010000028.1 coordinate 14,373, forward strand.
GGTCGGCGAGACCGTCCACCCGATCCGCCACCCGGTCATCGCATAGGCCTTCGCCACCCCGTTCACGACGATCAGGTGGTCGCGACGGGTCGCCACCTCGAGCGCACTCGGCGCCGGCGCGTCGTACGCGATGCGCACGTAGATCTCGTCGCTGATCACCCACCACCCGCGGGCCGCCGCCAGATCGAGGATCGCACGCAGTTCGTCCGGCGTGTAGACCGAGCCCGTCGGATTGCTCGGCGAGTTGAGCATCACCCCCCGGGTGCGCGGGGTCGCCGCACGCGCCAAGCGCTCCGGATCCACCTTGAACCCCTGCGCGGGATCGCCATGCACCTCGATCGCGTTCGCCCGCGCGAGCCCGACCATCTCGTAGTAGCTCGTCCAGCTCGGCGTCGGGACGAGGACCTCGTCCCCGGGACCGAAGAGCACCATGCAGGCGTTGTAGAGCGACTGCTTGGACCCGGTGGAGACGACGACATCGGCGGCGGTGACGCGATCGGGCCCCTGATAGGCGCGATTCGCGTCGGCAGCGATCGCCTCTCGCAGGGGGAGGATCCCCTCGGTGGCAGTGTAGCGGGTGGCGCCCGCATCGATCGCGGCCTGCGCCGCACGGCGGATCGGCTCCGGGGTGTCGAAGTCCGGCTCCCCGGCCCCGAGATCGATCACCTCTCGGCCCTGCGCCTTCAACGCCTTCGCCCGCTGGGAGACCGCGATCGTGGCCGATTCACGGAGCGCCACTATGTTCGCCGACGGGTGGAAGACGAGGGGGGTGGACACGAACGACCTCCGAAAAGGAACGCGGTGAGGGGGATCCGGACGGGATGAGCACGAAATCGCTATATTCCGCGCTCGCCTGAGTGTACCACACGCGCCCCTCGTGGCGCCATTGAAAACCGAGTCTGCCGTGACCCCTTCCCCACGCGAGACGGCGGGTGCCGTCCGCTCCGCCCACGTGGCGTACTTCCTTCCTCCCGACTGGGCCCGCGTCGCGCAGCTCACGCTGCCCGCGCTGGAACGCCTCACCCCGGAGACGACGGGCACGCAGCTCCTCCTTTTCGTGCCGGATGCCAACGCGGCCACCGCGCTCGCGCGCGCCCTCGCCCCGCAGGCGTCGGCCCATGGCCTCCGCGTGGTCGCGGCGACGACGCCGGCCCGCACTCGTCGACTCCTCGGCGCCGGATCGGCGCCGGTCCTGATCGGGGCGCCAGCGGTGATCGCCGAGGCCCTCGCCGCCTCCGTGGTCCCGCTCGGTGGGGTGACGACGGTCGGCTTCGTCGCCGCCGACGAGCTCGATGCCGAGGACCCCGCGCTCGCGACCGTCCTGGCCGAGGTCCCGAAGGGCGCGTCCCGGTGGCTCACCGCCCTCGCGGCGACGCCGACCGTCGAGAGCCTGATCGAGCGCCACCTGCACAAGGCTCGGCGCGTGACCGAGGACCTCGTGCCGGCCGCCGAGACGACGGCGAGCGGGACCGAGGGCGCGGTGCTGGTGGTGACCACCACAAGCGCCCCCGAGGAGACGCTCCCGATGCTCCTCGATGAACTCGATGTCCCATCGACGGCGATCGTGACCGATGATCCCGCCTGCGCCGAGCGGGCGCGCCATCTCGTGCGATCGCTCGGCTACACCGACGAGGCCCTCGTGACCGTGACCGACGGGGAGATCGCCCTCCACGCCGCGCTCGTCATCGTCCTCGGCCTTCCGTCGGGCTCGCGCTGGGCCGCGGTGACCGCGGCCCATCCGGCGCAGACGGTCGTCGTGATCGCCCCGCGGCAGCAGCGGGCGCTCCAGCAGGTGGTGGGCGCGACGCGCCTGCAGCCCTTCGGCGCGGCCGGGACGATCGAGCGGGCCCGCACCGCGGAGGCACGGGTGCGCAGCGAGCTCCGGACGATCCTGAGCACGGGGCTCCCTGCACGCGAGATCCTCGCGCTCGAACCGCTCCTCGCCTCGTACGATGGGGCGGAGATCGCGGCGGCCGCGCTGCGCCTGCTGGACCAGACCCGCGCCGCACAGAACGAGGTGGTGCAGGCCGCGGTACGCCGCGTCCGCGAGCAGCATCAGCAGGAGAAGGAGGCGGCGCGTCTCGCGGAGCGGGAGCGCGAGCCCCGAGGGGGACGGGACGGCCGCGACCGCGGGCCGAAGCCGGGCGGGTTCGGGGCGCGGGGACCGCGCAGTGGTCCCCCGCGCGGGGACGGGCCGCGGAGTGGACCGGGCCGTGGCGGCCCGTCGCGCGGTGAGGGACCGCGGGGCCCGCGGAGTGGCCCGCCACGTGGGGGCCCGAGGAGCCCGCGATGAGCGGGACGCTCCAACTCACCGGCGGATGGATCGAGGTCGTCGCCGGCGTGATGTTCAGCGGGAAGAGCGAGGAGCTCATCCGCCGCGTGCGCCGCGCGATGATCGCCAAGAAGCGGGTGCAGGTCTTCAAGTCGCATCTGGACGATCGCTATGCCGGGGGGATCCACGCCGTCGGGAGCCACGATGGGCGCACCATCGAGGCGATCCCCGTCGATTCCGCACGGCAGATCGCCCTGCGGCTCGATCCCATGGCGCAGGTCATCGCGGTCGATGAGGTCCAGTTCCTCGACGAGGGGATCGTCGCGCTCGCCAACGACCTCGCCGCGCGCGGACGGCGCGTGATCCTCGCCGGCACCGATACCGATTTCCGCGGGGAGCCCTTCGGGATGATGCCGCAGCTGATGTGCGTCGCCGAGGTGGTCGACAAACTGCATGCGATCTGTGTGCGGTGCGGGGCGCCGGCGTGTCGCAACCAGCGCCTGATCGACGGTCGGCCGGCGGCGTACGATTCGCCGGTGGTCATGGTCGGCGGCGCCGACAGCTATGAAGCGCGGTGCCGCGCCTGCCACGACGTCGCGCCGCCGGCGGGCGGCAGTCAACTCTCCCTCACCTGACCACGCCCCCGGTGCGCACCATCGGCCTCACCGGGAACATCGCCGCGGGCAAATCGGCGGTGGCGGCGCGGTTGCGGGCGCAGGGGTTCACCGTGATCGACGCTGACGCGTTGGCGCGGGAGGTCGTCGCGCCGGGGACGCCGGCGCTCGAGGCGATCGTCGCGCGCTGGGGGCCGCACCTGGTGCAGCCGGATGGGACCTTGGATCGGAGCGCGCTCCGCACGATCGTCTTCGCCGACCCCACCGAACGGACCGCCCTCGAGGCGATCACCCATCCCGCGATCGCACGCCTCCGGTCGGCGCGGGTCGCCGAGGCCGCCGCTCGCGGGGAGACCCTGGTGATCCTCGACATCCCGTTGCTCTTCGAGGCGGGCCTGACGGAGTCGGTCGATCGGATCCTGCTGGTCGATGCCCCGGTCGCGGTGCGGCGAGCGCGACTCCTTCGCGAGCGCGGCCTCAGTGCCGCGGAGGCCGATGCGATGATCGCCGCGCAGCGCCCCGTGGAGACGAAGCGCTCGCGCGCCGACTGGATCCTCGAGAACGATGGGTCCCTGGCGGCATTGGATCACGCGATCGACGCGCTGGTCCCCGCGCTGCGCGCGACCGCATCAACTTGACCCCCTCTCGCGGAAGACATAGCCTTCGGTCGTTCGCGGTCCCTCGTCAGCCACCCTGGAGCGCTCGTGTCTTCGATCCCCACCGACCTGCAGTACACCAAGGACCATGAGTATGTGAAGCGGACCGATGACCCCTCGGTGGTCATCGTCGGCATCACCGACTATGCGCAGGGCGAGCTCGGGGACATCGTCTTCCTCGACCTCCCCACGGCGGGCGCGACCTTCGGCGACCACGACGTCTTCGGCACGATCGAAGCGGTGAAGGCGGTCTCCGAGCTCTACGCCCCGATGGCGGGGACGGTGGTCGAGGTGAACCCGCGTCTCGATGGCGAGCCGGCGCTGGTCAACAGCGATCCCTACGGCGACGGCTGGATGATCAAGCTCAAGATCGACCAGAGCGCGCTCAGCGGGCTCATGGATGCAGCCGCCTACAAGGCCCACCTCGGCGAGTGAGGACATCGCTGGTGCGATGCACACCGCTCGCATCAGACGGACATGACGACGGGGGCGCCGCG
>JBMTXT010000029.1:0-17954 GCA_049453775.1 Gemmatimonadaceae bacterium
GGACGCCATGATCGGCAACAACACCTTCCAGGTGCGCCGGACCCCGGTGACGGTCGGCCGGGTGAATGACGACGACTGGGAGCGCATCCAGCGGCGCCCGATGATCACCGAGCGCGATGTGGCGGCCGTCCGCGCCGCCTTCCCCGACGCCGAGGCGATCTCGATGCAGTCGGGCTGGCCCACCCCGCGGGCGGATGCGATCTGGCGCGGGCGCACCGTCGGCGACCTCCTCGTCTTCGGGATCACCCCCGAGTTCCAACTCGTGCAGGGCTATACCGTGATCAAGGGGCGAGCCCTGAGTGCGGTGGACGTCACGCAGCGGCTCCCCGTCGTCGTCATCGGGCAGGAGGTCGCGGAGAAGCTCTTCGAGGAGGTCGATCCGATCGGGCAGGAGGTCCGCCTCGCCGGCGCACCCTACACCGTGATCGGGGTGAACGAGTCCAAGGGGCGCGTCCTCGGCCAATCGTTCGACGCCTACACGCTGATCCCGATCACGCGCTTCGAGATGCGCTATGGTCGCCGCCTCACGACCACGATCTCCGTGAAGATGCGCGAGGCCATGCTGCTGCCGGGGGCGATGGGACGCGCCGAGGAGGCGATGCGCGTGGCCCATGAGCTGCGCCCGGGGCAGGAGAACGATTTCTCGATCGAGACCTCCGCGGCCCTCGTGCAGTTCTGGACCGACCTCACGCGCGTCCTCTTCGCGGTGATCCCCGCCGTCGTCGCCATCGGGATCGTCGTCGGGGGGATCGTGATCATGAACATCATGTTGATGGCGGTGAGCGAACGCACGCGGGAGATCGGGATCCGCAAAGCGGTCGGCGCGACGGCGCGGGATATCGAGCAGCAGTTCCTCGCCGAGACCATCGCGCTGGCGATGCTCGGCGGGGTGATCGGCGTCCTCGCGGGGTGGGCCTTCGCCGGTCTCGTCGCGGCGGTCTCTCCCCTGCCGGCGCGTATCACCTGGTGGTCGGTGGCGCTCGCCCTCGCGCTCGGCGCGGGGATCGGGGTGCTCTTCGGCGTCTACCCGGCGCGCCGAGCCGCCCGGCTCGATCCGATCGCCGCGATGCGCGAGGAGTAGCGGATGCCCTGGCTCCGTCGACTCCGGCTCGACCAGTACCAGGAGAACCTCGCGATCGCGATGGAGACCCTCCGCGTCTCCAAGCTACGCTCGGGGCTCACCATCCTCGGCGTGGTGATCGGGGTCGCGACGGTCATGACGATGGCCTCGCTCGTCGAAGGGCTGCGAAGCCAGATCATCCGCTCCGTCGAGGTCGCAGGCCCCACGACCTTCTATGTGCTCAAGGCGTATTCGAGCACCCCCATCAATCCCGACAATCCTCCGGCCTATATCCGCATCCGTCCCGATCTGGCGCCAGCGGAGGCGGAGCGGATCCGGCGACTCCCGGAGATCGCTTACGCCTCGCTCTGGGGGCAGACGGTGGCGCGACTTTCGTACCGAGGGGAGCGGACCCAGCCGGTGGCCCTCTTCGGCGCGGACGCGGGCTTCACCGAGGTCCAGGGTGGGACACTCGCAGCGGGTCGCTGGTTCAGTCGCAACGAGCTCATGGGGGGGGCGAATGTCGTCGTGGTCAACGAGGCGATGGCGCGTCAGCTCTTCGGACGCGAGAACCCCATCGGCAAGACGATCAGCGTCGGGGGGCGCCCCTCCGAGGTGATCGGCCTCTATCTCCCCCCGGAGAACATCTTCGCCCCCGAGGGCGCGGAGACCGGCGCGATCATCCCCTTTCGGATGCTCGACGCGCAGTTCTCGTTCGACAAGACCAATGCCCTCTGGATCCCGGTCAAACCCCGCGACGGGGTGACCGTCGCCGAAGCGCAGGAGGCGGTGACGATCGCCCTCCGCGAGCAACGGCGTCTGCGCCCATCCCAACGCAATAGCTTCGATCTCGTCACCGCCGACCAGATCCTCGACGTCTTCAATCAACTCACCGGCGTCTTCTTCCTCGTGATGATCGTCCTCGCCTCCGTCGCCCTCCTGGTCGGCGGGATCGGGGTGATGGCGATCATGATGGTCTCCGTCACCGATCGCACGCGTGAGATCGGGGTGCGCAAGGCCCTGGGCGCCACACGCGGCGACATCGCGGTGCAGTTCCTGATCGAGGCCTGCACCCTCACCGGGATCGGTGGGGTGATCGGCGTCCTCTGCGGGCTGGGCGCGGGCGCCGCGGTCAACGCGATCCTCGGCATCTCCGCGACCCCACCGCTCGCGCTCACCGCGATCGCCGTCGTCGTGTCGGTGGGTATCGGGATCGTCTTCGGCGTGATCCCCGCGCAGCGCGCGGCGCGACTCGACCCGATCGAGGCGCTTCGGCACGAGTGAGGGCGCGTGGATCCTGTGATGCCGTACGTCCACACGATACCTTTGAGAGGCAAGCTGAATGCTGAATGCTGAATGCTGAATGCTGAATGCTGGAGGCTGGAGGCTGGAGGCTGGAAGCTCAAAGTCTCAAGCTTTCAGCCTTAAGCCTTAAGCCTTAAGCCTTTTGCCTTTCAGCTGTTCCCTCATCCCTCCCCATGACCTTCGACTCCCTCGGCCTCGCGCCACAGCTGGTGCGGGCCACGACCGACCTCGGCTGGGCCAAGCCCACCCCGATCCAACTCGACGCCGTCCCCCCCGCACGCGACGGACGCGACCTCCTCGCCTGCGCCATGACGGGCAGCGGCAAGACCGCCGCCTTCCTGCTCCCGGTGCTCCATCGGCTCCTCGAGCAGCCGACCCGTGCCACGCGCGCGCTCGTGCTCGCCCCGACGCGGGAGCTCGCCGCCCAGGTGCACGCCGACTTCACCGAGCTCGCCAAGTACACCACCCTCCGCAGCGCCGCGATCTTCGGGGGCGTCGGGATGGGCCCGCAGGAATCGGCCTTCCGTCAGAAGGTGGATGTCATCATCGCGACCCCCGGGCGTCTCCTCGACCATCTGGGACAGCCGGGCAAGTATGTGGACTTCAGTGCCCTCGAGGTGCTGATCCTCGATGAGGCGGATCGCATGCTCGACATGGGGTTCCTCCCCGACATCAAGCGCGTCCTGCACCATCTCCCGAAACAGCGGCAGACCCTCTTCTTCTCCGCGACGATGCCCGCGCCGATCGTCGCGCTCTCCCGCGAGATGCTGCACGACCCCGTGCGCCTCAACGTGGAGCGCGTCGCCGCACCCGCGGCCAAGATCGAGCAGGCGCTCTGGCCCGTGTCGGAGGCGCTCAAGGCTGCCCTCTTCATCGCGCTGCTGCGGCAAGATGTGGTCGGCAACGTGATCTGCTTCACGCGCACCAAGCATCGCAGCAACCGGCTCTCCGAGGTCCTGACCAAGGCCGGGATCCCGAACGCGCGCATCCATGGGAACCGCAGCCAGAACCAGCGGACCGAGGCGCTCGCCGACTTCAAGTCAGGGAAGGTGCGCGTCCTCGTCGCGACCGACATCGTGGCGCGAGGGATCGACGTCGAGGCGCTCGAACATGTGGTGAACTTCGACGTCCCGCACCTCGCGGAGGATTATATCCACCGCGTCGGTCGAACGGCCCGCGCCGAGGCGACGGGCGAGGCCTTCACCCTCGTCGCGCCGGAGGAGGAGGGGGACCTGCGCGCCATCGAGAAGGCGATCGGGCGGAAGCTCCCCCGGCGGACCCTCCCCGGATTCGACTACGCCCACACACCGGTGGAGCGCTTCGAAGTCCCCCTCGCCGAGCGGATCGCGGCGATCCGCGCCCGAAAGGCGGAGGAGCGCAAGCGCGCCAAGGAGAAGCAGGCGCGGCGCGAGGCGCATGCCAAGACGGAGGCCGATCGCACGACGCAGCGGCAGGAGAAGCGGCGGCCCGATGGCCCACGGCACGATCCGCTACGGCCAGACGCCCACCGGCCGGGTTCTCCCGCTGGCGGCGGTCGGCGTGGCGGTGGCGGTGGCGGACGGCGGCGCGGCGGGCGATGAGCCGTCGCCTCTTCGGTCAGAGGGGCATCGCGCTCCTCCTGACCGTCATCGCCTCAGTCGCGCAGGCGCAGGGCGGTCCGCTCGTGGGGGGCGTGGGGGGACCCGGCGGGCCCGCGGCGAGCGTGCAGCTCTACGTCGTCGTGCATCCCGCACAGGCGCCGGAACCGGATCCGCGTGGCCTGACCGCTCAGAACGCACGGCTCCTGGCAGGGATCACGCTCTCCGAGGCGCAGCAGACGCAGGTCGAAGCGGTCCAACGCCACCACCGCCTCGTGCTGCAGGGGATGATGGTACCGGGAGACGACCCGGCGACACGGCGCGATCGGATCGCCGTGATGCGCCACGCCCATCGAACCGCCCTCCGCGACCTCCTCACGGGTGAGCAGCTGCCCCTGTTCGATCAGAACCTGGCCGACATGTCGAGGGACCCCGGCAGGGATCCGTAAACGTTTCAGCGGGTCGGGACGTCTTACCGGTGGTCCTGCCGCTGGTGCGGCGAGACCTCACTCTCGGGAGGAACAGATGCGATTCGGACGTGGACTCATGGTGGCGGTGCTCGTCATGGTCGCCTCGATGGCGCAGGCGCAGGGCGGTCCCCCAGGCGGGATGGGTGGGGGGATGGGCGGTGGCCGGCCCGGCGGGATGGGTCAGGGCGGGATGGCCCGCCAGAACGAGATGCTCTACAAGGGCATCACCCTCACCGACACCCAGAAGGCGAAGATCGACTCGATCCAGGCCGCTGGCCGCGCCACCATGCAGGGGATGATGCAGTCGGGCGCCGACATGGCGACGATGCGCGACCAGATGATGGCGATGCGGCAGGCGCAGAACACCGCGATCCGCAACGTGCTGACCGCCGAGCAGCAGGCGCAGTTCGACAAGAACCTCGCCGAGATGCCGCAGGGGCCGGGGGGGATGGGCGGGGGTCGCCGGCCGCCGCCCCGACGCTGATCACCGCGCGTCGGTCATCAACCGCGCATAGAGCAGGACGTCCCGGGGCGTATTCTCCTTCCAGAGTGCGCCCCGCAGCGTTCCCTCCCGCTCGAACCCGCACTTGGTCAGCACGCGCGCCGAGGCCGCATTCTCCGGGAAGATCCGCGCCTCGAGGCGATGGAGCCCCAGCGCGTCGAACCCATAGGCCACCACCATGGCCAGCGCTTCGGTCATGACCCCCTGCCCCCACTCGGGGACCGCGAGCCAGTACCCCACCTCGCCACGACGGTGCGGTGGGACCATCCGCACCGCGATCGCCCCGATCACCACGCCCTCCGCATGCCCCGTGATCGCCCAGGTGACGGCCTTCCCCGCCTCCCACTCCTCGGCACACCGCGCGATGAAGGTCTCTGCCGCCCCCGCCGGGTAGGGGTGCGGGACACTGAGGGTCTGGCGCGCCACCCGCTCATCGGAGATGGCTGCCGTGAGCGCGGCGGCATCGGTCAGACGGAATGGGCGCAACGTGAGCCGGGACGTCTCGAGGACGGGCTGGAGCGGGGCGAACGAGCGGGGCTGGGGAGGGTGCGGCGGCATCGCTGGAAGATAGATTCCCTCGGATGACGCTCCCACTCGACCTCCTCGCGATCGGCCCCCACCGGGACGACGTGGAGCTCCTCGCCGGGGGGACGATCGCCCGGCAGGTCCGGCTCGGGCTCCGCGTCGGGATCCTCGATCTCACGCAGGGGGAGATGGGGACCCGGGGCTCGGCGGAGCTCCGGGCCGAGGAGGCGGCGCGCGCGGCCGCCGTGCTCGGCGTGGTGGACCGCCGGAACCTCGGGCTCCCCGACGCCGGGATCACCAACACCGATGCGACCCGCCGGCAGCTGGCGCGGGTGCTCCGCGAGCTCCGGCCGCGGATCATCATCGCACCGGCGCCGCAGGGGCGACACCCCGACCACCGGATGGCGAGCGAACTGATCCGGGACGCCAGCTTCCTCGCGGGGCTCGCCAAGTTCGACCCGAGCACGCCACCGCATCGCCCACTCAAGGTCCTGTACGCGATCGCCTTCCGCGAGGATCAGATCAAGCCGACCTTCGTCGTCGACATCTCCGAGACCTTCGAGACCAAGCTCGAGGCGCTGCGGTGCTATGCCTCCCAGTTCGATGGGGCGACCCAGGCGGGGGAGGTCTTCCCCACCGGGGAGCCCCTCTTCGATGTGGTGCGGCACCACGCGGCGCACGACGGGTCGCTCATTCGCTGCCGCTACGGCGAACCCTTCCTGACGCACGAGACGATGCGCGTCGACGACTTTCGCTCCCTCGAGGTATCCACCTTTTGAGCGCTGCCGAGATCTCCTATCCGACCTACCTGCACCTCGACCGCCTCCTCGAGCTGCAGCGGCCCCAGAGTACGCCGGAGCATCCGGATGAGTTGCTCTTCATCGTCGTGCACCAGGCGAGTGAACTCTGGTTCAAGGTGCTGCTCCACGAGTTCGATCAGCTGATCGCGCATCTCGAGCAGGATGACGCGCAAGCGGCGGTGTTCACGATGCAGCGGATCAACTCGCTCGTGGGGCTCGTCTCGCATGAGCTCCGGGCGCTCGATACCCTCCCACCGCAGCGCTTCAAGCAGTTCCGCGGGTACCTGGGGAGTTCGAGTGGCTCGCAGAGTGCGCAATTCCGTGCGATCGAGGCGACGAGCGGGCTGCGGGAGTCGCACTTCATGGCGGCGCTGCAGGAGCACGGGGAGATCCCGGCGGTCGTGCAGCGCGCCCTCGGCAGACCCACCCTCCAGGCGCTCTTCCTCGCGATGCTCTCGCGCCGGGGCGTCACCCTCGAGGCGCTCTACACCGAGCCGCAACATGGGCTCCTGCTGATGCTCGCCGAGGCCTTCCTCGAATATGAGCAGGGGTTCGCGCAGTGGCGGTTCCTGCACGTCCAACTCGTCGAGCGGATCATCGGCCCGATGACCGGTGGGACGGGTGGGACGCTGGGGGCGAAGTACCTCAACAAGACGATCCAGCAACGCTTCTTCCCCGAACTCTGGGCGGTGCGGGCCCGCCTCTACGCGGGGTGAGATGACGCGCCCCATCCATGACATCTCGATCGCTTTCGCGCCCGGGACCCCCGAGTGGCCGGGCGATACCCCATGCGCCTGCGGGTGGAGCTGGGCGATCGCCCAGGGGGCGAGCGTGAACGTGTCGCGGATGGAGACGAGCCCCCATGTGGGGACGCATGCCGACGCGCCGCTGCATGTGGCGGTGGATGCCCCCGGGGCCAACCAGCTCCCCCTCGACGCCTTCATCGGGTTGAGTCGCGTGATCGATGTGCGGCACCTCGGTGGTGAGATCACGATGGGGCAGCTCGAGGCGGCCGGCTATCTCTCGGGGACGACCCGACTCCTGTTGCATACGGGGCGGACCATCGCGAATGGGACCTTCCCCGAGGGCTGGCCGGTACTCGCCCCCGCCGCCGCGCGTGCCCTCGTCGCCGATGGCCTCCGCCTCCTCGGGGTCGACTGTCCCAGCGTCGATGCGCGGGAGAGCCAGACGCTCGAGGTGCATCGGATCCTCTTCGATGGGGGCGCCAACGTCCTCGAGAATCTCGACCTCCGGGCGATCCGCCCGGGCCCGTATGAACTCCTCGCCCCTCCCCTCGCCGTCGGCGCGATCGATGCCGCGCCCGTGCGGGCCCTCCTGAGACCACTATGACCCGACAGACCCTCGCCCCGCTCGCCGCGCTCTGCCTCGCCCTGACCTCGACCGCGACGGCGCAATCGCGCGCCTCGCACCCGCCGGTCTGGCCCGATGAGGGGCCGATGACCTGGCCCCCACGCCCGACCGAGACGGGGATCACCGCGAACGATCTCCGCACCCGCCTCTATCAGATCGCTGACGATTCGATGCAGGGGCGCCGCATCGGCGAGATCGGGAATGCGAAGGTCACCGACTACATCGCGCGGGAATTCGCGCGACTCGGCCTCCGCCCGGCGGGGGAGAACGGGACCTGGTTTCAATCGCTCCCGTACGGGGCCTTCGGAGTCGATGTCACGACCGCGCGGCTCACGATCGGCGGGAGCGCCCTCGATCTCCGTCGTGAGTGGCTCCCGACCGCGCCGTCGGCGATCAATGGACTCGCAGCGAACGTCGACCTCCGCAATGTCCCGGTCGTCTTCGCCGGTCGGTGGGAGGACACCCTCCCCCTCACTGCCGCCGTGAAGGGACGGATCGCCGTCTTCGTGAGCGATGCCGCGGGCACCGCTGGGGCGCGCGCCGTCCCGCCGAGCTTCGTGAGCTGCGCCGATGTGCCCGACAAGTTCGGTGCCGATGCGGTAATCGCCTTCGAGGCGGCGCAACGCGCGCAGGCGCAGAACCGCCCGCCCGCCCCGCGCCCCGCCCCGCCGGTGAATCGCTTCACGCGCGCCCTCGATGCGGGCGCCGCCGGCGTCCTGGTCGTGGCCCTCGACGGGATGAGCGAGCGCGCGCGCTCCAGCGTGCTCACCCCCACACGGATGATGCAGCCCGCCCGTCTTCCCGGGGCGGAGGGGATGCTCGCGGCCGCCACCATCTCGCAGGCGGCGGCGACCCGCCTCTTCGGGGGACGGGCGCTCGCCACGCTCACGCCGGGCACCATCGGCACGCGGGTCACGGCACGCTGGCGCTACGCCTTCACCCGCGCCCCCGCCGAGAACACGCGCAATGTGATCGCGGTGCTCCCTGGGGCCGATCCGACCCTCGCCGCCGAATACGTCCTCGTCGGCGCGCACAACGATCACGTGGGGGTCAACACCACCCCGGTCGACCACGACTCCCTCCGCGCCGTGAACACGATCACGCGCCGGCAGGGCGCGAACGATCCCACCTGCGTCCCCACCCCAGCCCAGCAGCGCGCGATCGACTCCCTCATCGCCCGGGCTCGCGCCATCCGCCCCGCGCGCCTCGACTCGATCAGCAACGGCGCCGATGACGATGGCTCCGGGACCGTCGTGCTCCTCGAGATCGCCGAGCGGTTCGCCGCGGAGAAGCCCGCGCGATCGATCCTCTTCATCTCCCACCAAGGAGAGGAAGCGGGCCTCCTCGGTTCCCGCTGGTTCGTCGACCACCCCACCGTCGATCTCACGACGATCGTCGCCGCACACAACATGGATATGCTCGGCAAAGGCCGCGCCGACCAGGTGAAGTACGGCGGCCCGAACTCGGTCCAGATGCTCGGGGCCCGCCGCCTCTCGCGCGAGTTCGGCGATGTGATCGATTCGGTGAACGCCAACTCCCCGGAACCGATGGCGATCGACCGGAGCTGGGACGTGACGCAGAACCCGCTCAATCGGTTCTGCCGAAGCGATCAGGTCAGCTACGTCGCCAAGGACATCCCCGTCACCTACTTCTCGTTGGGCTATGCCCAGGACTACCACCAGGTGACCGATGAGCCGCAGTACATCGCGTACGATCACGCCGCACGGCTCGGGCGCTTCATCTATGACGTGATGTATGCGATCGCCGTCCGACCCACCCGGCTCAAGATCACCGGCCCCGACCCCAGCTATCCCAGCTGCACCCGCTGAGCGCGGTATATTCCGACGCGTATGCCCCCCGCCCCGATCTACCTCGATCACGCCGCCACGACCCCGGTCCGCCCGGAGGTCCTCGAGGCGATGACCCCCTTCTTCGGCCCCCGCTTCGGGAACCCGAGCTCCACCCACCGCTGGGGCCGCGAGGCCCGGGCCGCGCTCGACGAGGCACGGGAGCGCGTGGCGCAGTGCCTCCATGCCGCCCCCGATGAGGTCTGCTTCACCTCGGGGGGCACCGAGTCCGACAACCTCGCGGTCCTCGGCGCCTGGCGGAGCCTCAAAGCGCAGGGGAAGCGCGCCGTCGTGACCTCCCCGACCGAGCACAAGGCGGTCCTGGTCGCCGCCCATCAGGCGGCCAAAGAGGGAGCGGAGGAGCGGCTCCTCGCCGTCAGGGCGAGTGGGGCCGTCGATCTGACCGACACCGAGGCGAAGCTCGCACCTGATGATGTCGCCATCGCCTCCGTGATGTGGGTGAACAACGAGACCGGGGTCGTGCAGCCGATCGCCGAGCTCGCCGCACTCGCCAAGGCCCACGGGGCCCTCTTCCACACCGACGCCGTGCAGGCCTTCGGCAAGGTCGAGGTGGACGCCACACGGATCCCCTTTGACTTCGCCTCGGTGAGTGGTCACAAGCTCGGGGCTCCGAAGGGGATCGGCTGCTTCTACATCCGGCGCGGCACCGCATTGGAGCCTCTCTTCTTCGGCGGCTCACAGGATCGGGGGCGTCGTCCGGGGACCGAGAACGTCGCGATGGCGGTGGGGCTCGCCCGCGCGATGGAGCTCGCGATCGTCGAGCGCGAGGCGCACTGGCAGGCGCTCGAGGCGATGCGCGATGCGTTGGAAGCGGCGCTCCGCGAGCGGGTGCCGGGGCTGGTGGTGCACAGCGCTGGGGCCGCCCGCGCCCCGCACATCCTCAACGTCTCCGTCCCAGGCACCGACTCCGAGTCACTCCTCATGGCGCTCGACCTGCAGGGGGTCGCCGCCTCGAGTGGCTCCGCCTGCCAGAGCGGGAGCGTCACCCCGTCGCATGTGCTCTCGGCCATGGGTATCGCCCCGGAGATCGCGAACGCCGCGGTGCGGATGAGCTTCGGCGCGCTTTCCACGCCCGCCGATGTCACGCGCGTCGCCGACCTCTTCCCCGCCCTCGTCGCCAAGGCCCGAGGGCTCGCCGGGATCGCCTGATGGGCACGCGGGAGCGGGTGTTGGTCGCGATGTCAGGCGGCGTCGACTCCTCGGTGGCGGCGGCGATGCTCGTGCGCCAGGGCTACGACGTGATCGGCGTGACGATGAAGCTCTTCCATGATGGGGGCGACATCCCCGATCGGCCCTGCTGCTCGCTCGACAGCGTGAATGATGCCCGCCGCGTCGCCGAGGGGCTCGGGATCCCGCACTACGTGCTCAACCTGCAGGACCAGTTCGGGCAGGACGTGCTGCAGCAGTTCGTGGCGGAATATGCGGCGGGGCGTACCCCGATCCCCTGCGTCCGCTGCAACACCTTCACCAAGTTCCGCGACCTGGTCACGAAGGCCGACCAGATCGATGCGCGCTGGGTCGCCACCGGACATTACGCCCGCATCGTCGATGGCCAACTCCTGCGCGGCCGCGACGCGGAGAAGGACCAGACCTACTTCCTCTGGGGGATCGACCGCAGCGTGCTCTCGCGCCTCATGATGCCCGTCGGCACCCTGACCAAGGCGGAGACCCGTGCGGTGGCGCGCGAACTCGGCCTGCTCACCGCCGAGAAGCCCGAGAGCCAGGAGATCTGCTTCGTCCCCGACGGTGATTACGTGAAGGTGCTCGAGCGTGAGCTCCCCGCGGATGCGCCCGCGCTCCAACCAGGGCCTATCATGCGAAGCGATGGCACGGTGATCGGTCAGCATGCCGGGTTCGCGCGCTACACCATCGGGCAGCGGCGTGGGCTTCCCGGCGGCGGGAGCGAGCCGATCTTCGTCGTGGCGCTCAAGCCGGAGTCCCGCGCGGTGATCGTCGGTCCACGCGAGGAACTGCTCGGCCGCGGCCTCATCGCGGACGAGGTGAACTGGCTCGTCGCACCCACGCCGCAGGTCGGTGACGCCGTGCAGGTGCGCATCCGGCATCGCGCCACCCCTGTGCCCGGCACGATCGTCCGTCTCGAGGGCGGGGCGATCGAGGTCGTGCTGGAGGAGCCGGTGTATGCGATCTCCCCGGGGCAATCGGTCGTCTTCTACGCGGACGACGTGACGCTGGGTGGCGGGGTCATCGCGCGGAGCAAGCGCGCCCTCCCGGTGCGCGCAGCGTAATCGGATCGACCGGGGATCGCGCCGTGCGCGCCATCCCTGATCGCACTCAGCGCTCGAGTCCAGCCGCCTCGGCGAACGCGATCAACTGCTGCTCTTGCGCCTCGGTCAGCGCCTCCGGCGCGACGATCCGCAGCTCGACGAGGAGGTCCCCCGTCTTCCCCCCCTGCGTCACCCCCTGTCCACGCACGCGGAGCCGCTTGCCGCTGGCGGTGCCCTTCGGCACGGTCAGCGTGACGGTCTTCTCGTCGATGGTGCGCACGGAGAGCTTCGTCCCCAAGGCCGCCTGCACGATGTTCAGGGGGAGCTGCACGACGAGATCGCGTCCCTCGCGCGTGAAGAGGGGATCCGGCGTGACCTCGAGGGTGATGTAGAGATCCCCCGCGGGTCCGCCGCGCGATCCGGGCCCACCCTGCCCCGAGAGCTTGATGCGCGAACCAGGCTCGCTCCCCTGGGGCACGGTGATGCGCACCGACTTGCGCACCCCATCGAGGGTGAAGTCGAGGGGGACCTTCCCGCCGAGGACCGCGGTGCGGAAGGGGATCTGCAGCGTGGTCTCCACGCTCTGCCCCTTCTCCGGTCCGGCAGGACGGCGCGGCCCACCCCCGCCGAACATCGAGCCGAAGAGATCGCCGAAGCCGCCGATCCCGGAGATGTCGAAGTCCTCCATGCGCGGCCCGCCGGACGGGCCACGCCCACCGCGCCGCGCCCCGCCGCCGGGAAAACCACCGAAGGCGCCGAGCCGACGCATCTCATCGTACTCGCGCCGCTTCTCGGCGTCGCCCAACGTGTTGTACGCCTCCGAGATCTCTTTGAAGCGCTCCGCCGCCTTCGCATCCCCCTTGTTCGTGTCGGGATGGAACTCCTTCGCGAGCTTGCGATAGACGCGCTTGATCTCGTCCGCGGTCGCGGACTCCTGGACCCCGAGGACGGCGTAGAAGTCCTTCTGACTCATCCGTTCCACTGCTGCACGACGACCCGCGCCGGACGCAGCAGGGTGCCGTTCAGGAGATAGCCCACCTGATAGACCTGCGCGACGAGCCCATCGTCCTCCTGGGTCGCCGCCGGCGCGGTGGTCAGCGCCTCGTGGACCGCGGGGTCGAACGGCTGCCCGGCGGGATTCACGACCTCGAGCCCATGGCCTGCGAGCGACTTCATGACATTGCGCTCCACGAGACCCACCCCATCGACGACCGTCTTCGCGTCCGTGGTCGTGGGATCGACCGTCGCGAAGCGCGAGAGATCGTCGAGCGAGTCGAGCAACCCGCGCAGGAGATGCTGCATCCCACGATGCTCGGCGTCCTGGCGATCGCGCACGGCGCGCCGCTTGAAGTTCTCGAACTCGGCGTAGAGTCGGAGGTACTTGTCCTTCTGCTCGGCCAGTTCCTGCGCCACCGGATCGCCGGCGGGAAGGCCCGGATCCGCCGCAGCGTCTGACTCGGGCGATGCGGCGTCCATCACGGGGGCAGTGGGAGCCTCCGCGGAGGCCTCGGGGGAATCGGTCGTATGTGGTTCGGTCATCGGCGTAAGTTCGTGGGTTGCCGATAGTTGAAGCAACGCCCGTGCCGCTACCTCACTGCCGAATCGGCAGACTGGAGCCCCCGAAGGACCTTCGCGAGCGCCGCCTGGGCACTCCGCTGCCGGATCTCCTGCCGGTCCCCGATCGTCACGATGCGCTGGGCGGAGACCGTCCCCCCGAGATCGAGGCCGATACAGACGGTCCCGACCGGCTTCTCCGGGGTCCCCCCCCCGGGGCCGGCGATCCCGGTGATGCTGACCCCGACATCGACCCCGAACCGCGTGCGGACGCCGGCGGCCATCTCGCGCGCGGTCTCGACGCTCACCGCCCCATGCGCGGCCAACGTCGCCTCGCGCACCCCGAGCTCCCGCACCTTCACCGCGTTGTCATACGCGATCACCCCGCCCATCACCGCGTGGCTCGCCCCGGACACCGCGGTGAGCCGCATCCCGAGCATCCCCCCGGTGCAGCTCTCCGCGACGGCGACGGTGCGCCCCGAGGCCCGCAACGCATGCACGACCACCGCGGCGAGATCCTCATCCCCTTCGCCGTAGATCCACTCGGTCAGCGGCGCGCGGAGCACCGCCGCGGCGGCCTCGAGTCGTGCATCGGCCTCGGCCGGCGCGAGGTCCCGCACCGTCAGGCGGAGATCGACCCCTTCCCATCCCGGGAGGTACGCGAGCGACGCCCCGAGCGTCTCCCGCGCGATCCCCGCGAGTGCATCGGCCACCGCCGACTCAGCGATCCCCGTGGTGCGCAGCGTGCGCGAGCGGATCACGTGGGTCGCCCCGCCACCCCCCATCCGCGCGATCATCTTGGGGAGCAACACATCGGCGAGCATCCCACGGAACTCGCGCGGGACCCCGGGGAGCATCGCGACCCAGCGCCCCCGTGCATCCTCGAGCCAGATCCCGGGCGCCGAGCCATGCCCGTTCGCGAGGATCGTCGCCCCCTCGGGGACCATCGCCTGCGCGCGGTTCGCCTCGGGGAGCTCGCGCGACCAGCGGGCCTGCCAGCGTGCACGCAGCGCCTCGAGGATCCCCTCGTCGAGGGTCATCCCGCGACCGAAGAGGGCCGCGATGGAGGCCTTCGTGAGATCGTCGGCGGTGGGGCCGAGCCCCCCACTCGTGATCACCGCCCCCGTGCGCTCGAGCCCGGCGCGCACCGCCGCCGCGATCTCCTCCGCGCCGTCACCGACGGTGGCACGCCGCACCACGCGGATCCCCACCGCTGCCGCCTGGCGCGCGAAGTGAGCGGCATTGGTGTCGATCGTGAAGCCCAGGAGGAGCTCATCGCCGATCGAGACGAGTTCGACGTCCATGGCCGCGGTCGCTCGACGGGTCAGCGCACGCGGGGACGTCCGAAGACGTCGCCGTGGCGCGAGAGGTAGTCGACCAGCGACCACAGGGTCAGGATGGTTGCGACCACCATCGTCACGCCACCGATCAGACCGAGCAGCTGCGCGGCCGCCATCGCCACCGGGCCATGCCACTGCTGTTCGTCGAGGAGGCGCTTGACCGCGAACCAGAGGTAGGCGGCTCCCATCCAGGTGTACTGGAACCCCGCCTTCCACTTCCCGAGCCGCTGCGCGGCGATCACCACCCCCCGCGCCTGCGCGTACCCGCGGAACCAGGTCATGAACGCCTCACGCCCGAGGATCAGGACGAGGACCCACCACGGGAACCAGATCGTCTCGAACCCCCAGGTGGTGAAGGCGTAGGCGCTCCGCTCGGCGAACGTGGGCATCCGGCGCACCAACGCGTCGTCTGGCGCCCCTTGCAAGAGGAACATCGGGATGAAGGTCCCGACGAGCAGCAACTTGTCGGCGAGCGGATCGAGGATCTTGCCGAGGTCGGTGATGAGGCCGCGCTCGCGCGCGAACTTGCCGTCATAGTGATCGGAGATCGCCGTCACCAGATAGAGCACGAAGGCGAAGGTGCGCACCCCGACGGAGGGGAGGAACGGCAACGCCGCGAGGATCGGGGCGGCGACGATGCGTGCGGCGGAGATCGAGTTCGGGAGATTCATCGGGTCAGATCGTCCGACGAGCGGCGAGGGCCTGCACGATCGTCCCCCCATCGGCATACTCGAGATCACTCCCCATCGGGAGGCCGCGCGCGAGCCGGCTCACCGTCACCCCCGAGGCACGGAGCTGGTCGGAGAGATAGAGCGCCGTCGCATCCCCCTCGAGCGTTGGGTTGGTGGCGACGATCACCTCACGCGCCCCCGTCTGCGCCACGCGCGAGACGAGCGGGGCGATCGTCAGATGCGAGGGACCGATCCCATCGAGCGGGGCGAGACGCCCGCCGAGCACGTGATAGACCCCGCGATACTCCCCGGTCCGTTCGATCGTCGCGATATCCGACGCCTCCTCCACCACACAGATCACCTGCCGGTCCCGCCGGGCATCGGCACAGATGGCGCACTGCGACGCCTCGGTGAGGTTGAAGCAGGTGTCGCAGGGGCGCACCCGCTCCACGAGCGCGACCAACGCCTCGGCCAACTTGCGGCTCTGCGCCGCCGGCTGCCGCAACAGATGATAGGTCAGCCGCATCGCCGACTTCCGACCGATGGTCGGGAGCCGCGAGAGTTCGGTGATCAGCTCGTCGATCGCCGACACGCGATCAGAACGGGAGCTTGAAGGGGAGGCCACCCAAGCCGAGCCCCCCCGCGACCTTCTGCATCTCCTGCTCCGCGAGCTCGCGCGCCTTCCGCTGGGCCTCCTGCGTGGCGACGGCGACGAGGTCCTCGAGCATCTCCACATCGGCGGGGTTCACCACCGTGGGGTCGATTGCGACGCGCTTCACCGTGCCGCGGCCATCGGTCTCGACGGTCACGAGCCCGCCCCCGGCGCTCCCCGTCACCGAGAGCCGCTGCAGGGCCTCCTGGGTCTCCTGCACCTTCCCCATCATCTCTTTCGCCTGCGACATCATCTTCAAGAAGTCCATCGGTCGCTCAATCGAGAAGTTCGAGGTCGAGCGCCTCGACGGCGGCGTCGAGGAGCGGGGACTGCTTGCGGAGCATCGCCATGCGATCGGCCTTCACCGCCCCTTCGTTGAGGCGGCGTGGCGCCCGATCGGCCTCCGGGGCCTCCACGCGGACCGCGACCGTCTGCACCCCGTCGAAGCGCCGACGGATCGCCGCAAGGACGGTGGCCGCGCCACCCGCGATCAGCTCAGCGTGCGCCTCGGAGGTCACGGTGAGGGTCACCGTCCCGCTCGCCGTCACCGCTGAGGGGGTGGCGTGCGCGAGGGTGCTCGAGAGCATCAACGCCCCATGCTCCCCATGCACCGCGTCGGTGATCGCCTCCCAGTGTTCCACGAGGCGATTGAGATCGAGCGGGATCCGTGGCCCGGTCGCGGGCACCGCACGGTCGGCGACGACCGGCGGGGTGGTCGCGGCCGCCGGTGCCGAGGCGCGAGGCGCGGCGCTGGGGGCCGACGGCGCCGCCATGCGACGGGAGGCGGGTGACGCGGAGGCCGGTGGCGCCGGGTGCGACGCCGCCGGGCGCGGGGGCCCGCCGGTCTCGCCGACCCCGCGCAACACCTGCTCGAGGTCGAGCGTCCGATCCAAAAGGGCACACCGCACGAGCAATGTCTCGAACAGGATCTGCTGCTGCCCGCTCCGCCGCATGTGCGGCTCGAGCTCCGACACGAGATGCAGCATGCGGAGGAGGTCACCGGCGGAGAAATCCCCCGTCCGCGCCGCCAAGGCATCGCGCACCCGCTCCGAGAGATCGGGGAGGGTGCCCCCGAGCACCACCGCGAGCTGCGCCCGCAGGATGTTCGCGAAATCGGTGAGGAGGATGCTGAAATCCACCCCATGATCGGCGAGCCGCGCCACCGCGGCGAAGACCTCCCCCGCCTGTCGCTGCGCGACGAGCTCCAAGAGCCGGAGATGCTCCTCCTCGTGCACGAGACCGAGCGACTCGCGCACGCGCTCCGCCGTGAGGGTGTCCCCGCCGAGCGAGAGCGCCTGATCGGTGAGCGAGAGGGCATCGCGCATCGACCCGTCGGCGGCGCGCGCGAGCATCGCCAGCGCCTCGGGCTCCGCCGTGAGCCCTTCCGCGGCCAGCACCGTCCGCAACCGTTCCCGCACCTCGGCGGGCCCGATGCGGCGCAGGTCGAAGCGCTGCACCCGCGAGAGCACCGGGGCCGCCGCCTGCTGGATCTTCTGCGGATCGGTCGTCGCGAAGACGAAGATCACCCGCGGCGGCGGCTCCTCGAGCACCTTGAGCAGGGTGTTCCACGCCTCACGCGTGAGCATGTGCGCTTCGTCGAGGATGTAGATCTTGTGCCGATCGTCCCCCGAGGGGGCATACATCGCGCGCTCCCGGAGCTCACGCGCATCGTCCACGCCGCGGTTCGAGGCGGCATCCATCTCGATCACATCGAGCGAGGCCCCCCCGCTCCAGATCCGCTGACAGGAGGGGCACTCCCCACACGGCTCATGATCGGGGCGCTTCTGCTCGCAGTTGAGCGCCATCGCCAAGACGCGCGCGAGGGTC
Organism: Gemmatimonadaceae bacterium; assembly: GCA_049453775.1. Lineage (GTDB taxonomy): Bacteria > Gemmatimonadota > Gemmatimonadetes > Gemmatimonadales > Gemmatimonadaceae > Pseudogemmatithrix. The sequence goes on from JBMTXT010000029.1 coordinate 17,748, forward strand.
GTCTTCCCCGTCCCGCGCGGCCCGCAGAAGAGATAGGCGTGCCCGAGGCGGTCGGATCCGATCGCATTCCGGAGTGTGGTCGCCACATGCGACTGGACCGCGACATCGGCGAAGCGACGCGGGCGGTATTTCCGAGCGAGCGCGAGGGACATACCCGAAAGATAGCGCCCCAAAACAGACTCGCGCGGGGAGCGATCCGGACGAACC
>JBMTXT010000030.1:0-17946 GCA_049453775.1 Gemmatimonadaceae bacterium
ACGCACTGTTATCGTCGAGGCGCGCGCCGAGGCTGTAGGCGAAGCGCCCCTCCTCCCCGAGCCCCTGCGCAAAGAGGGCCCGGTTCTCACGCGCCGCACGGAACTCCCCGGGCGAGTCGCCATACTCGCTCAGGCTCAGCGACCGACTGCGCTCGGTCTCGCGCGCGAACTCGCCACCGAGGGTGACCGTGTGGTTCGGGGTCAGTCGATAGATCCCGCGCAGGTCAGCGAGCCGGCGGATCACGGTCCCCCGTGAGAAATATCCAAAGAAGCCGAGGGTGTCGGCCGCGTCATCGGCGCCATCATTGGTGCGCGGATGGCCTTCCGCGCTCGAGAGCTGGAGTCGCGTCTCGAAGCGCTCGCTCCATCGGCGGCCACCATCGAGCCCGACGAGCAAGCGATGATCCACCCGCTCGGCGTTCCGATCCTCGATCGCGCCGGAGGACCCGGTGGGATATTGATAGAGCGAGCGGTTGTAGCGGCCGGTGAGGCGGAGATCGCTGCGCGCGCCCGTGTAGGTGAGCCCCGAGACGACGCCGGTGTTGCGATATGCGTTGTTGAAGGGGAGGATCCCCGTGCTCCCATGATGGTCCCCCTGCAGCGTGGCACGAAGGCCGGCGATCGTGCGATCGCCACCCAGGGAGAGCCGTTGGGTCCCGATGTTCCCTCCCCCGATCTCCGCGCGCGTCTTGGTGGCCGCGCCGCCACGCCGCGTGAAGAGCTGGATCACCCCGGAGACCGCCTCGGAGCCGTAGAGGACGCTCGCGGGACCACGCACCACCTCGATCCGCTCGATGTCATCGAGGGTGATCCGTCCCAGATCGAGCACCCCTCCGGGCTCATTGAGTGGGACGCCGTCAACGAGGACCCGCACGTAGTTCGACTGCCCCCCGCGCATGAAGAGCGCGACCTGCGACCCCACCGAGGAGGTCCGCGCGATCGCCACCCCCGGGACGCGCCGGAGAGCATCGGCGAGATGCGTGATCCCCTCCGCCCGGAGGACGGCGGCATCGAGGGTCGTGGCGGTCGCGGTGGGAGCGTACGAGACCCCGGGGATCCGGGTGGCGGTCACCACCTCTGGGGGGAGGGCGACCGGCGCCCGACCGGATTGAGCAAGGAGGAGCTGCGGGAGCATCCCGCCGCTGATGACCGCGAATCGACGAAAGACCGCCATGGATTACCTCGTACCTCGGTGACGAAGGGGGAGCAGGACGGGGGCCCCGACCGCGGGATCGCGGGAGACGATGAGGGGCCACTCATAGACGCGTTCGAGCACATCGCCGCGCATCACCTCATTCGGTGATCCCTCCGCGGCGACACGCCCCTGATGCAACAACACGATCTGGTCGGCGAAGCGTGCGACCAGGTTCAACTGATGGCTGACGAGGACGACGCAGAGCCCCTGACGGGCGAGGGAGTCGCAGAGCTCGAAGACCGCCATCTCGTGCGCGATATCGAGATAGGTGGTCGGCTCATCGAGGACGATGGCGCGCCCCCCCTGCGCGAGGGCCCGCGCGATGCGCACCCGCTGCCACTCGCCGCCGGAGAGGGTGTCGGTGCTGCGATCGACCAGAGTCGCGATGTCGGCGCGGACGATCGCCTGCGCCACCGCTGCACGATCCTGGGCCGGCGGGGCGGAGAAGGCGCCGCCATGCGGGTAGCGACCTAACGCGACGAGGTCGCGGACCTGCATCGGGAAGACCGGTTCCTCCCGCTGCGGGACGACACTCACGATCTGGGCCACCTCCCGCGGGCTCAATCGATCGGTGGCGATCCCATCGACGAGGATCCGACCACTCGTCGGCGCGACCCGTCGCACGAGGGTGCGCACGAAGGTGCTCTTCCCCGAGCCATTGGGGCCGACCACCGCGGTGATCCGCCCGGGCCGCGCCTCGAACGAGACCCCATCGAGCGCGGCCGCACGCATCCCGGGATAGCGCACCACAAGCGAGTCGACGCGGATCATCGCGCCACCGTCTGGCGGAGACGCCAGAGGAAGAAGGGGACGCCGATCAGCGCAGTGACCGCCCCCAGCGGGAGCTCGGCGGGGCGCATCACCGTCCGCGCGACGAGATCGGCCAGGACCACGAGGACCCCGCCCGCCACCGCCGCCACCGCGATCGTCCCGCGGGTCTGACGGGCGCCAAGTGCCCGGGCGATCGCGGGCACCATGAGCCCGACGAATCCCACGAGGCCGACCGCCGCGACGGTCGCCGCCGCCAGGAACGAGGCGGTGATGAAGACGAAGCGCGTCGTGCGATCGAGATCGAGCCCCAACGCTGCCGCCGGCTCCTCGCCGAGCGCGAGGACGTCGAGATCCTTGCCCCGCCAGAGGAGGGCGGCGAGTCCCCCGCCGACGCTCACCGCGGTCGTCAGCACGACCGGCCACCGCGCATCCGCGAGGGAACCCATCATCCACCAGAGCGCCCCGCGTACCGCCCCCTCTGGGGTGCGGACGAGGGCGACCATGATCGCCGCGGTGCAGAAGGCTCCGACGACGACCCCCGCCATGAGCAGGATCCGCGGGTCGGTGCGTCCCCCTGCGGCACGCGCGACCATCAGGACGCACTGCACCGCCAGCAGGGCGCCGACGAAGGCGGCGATCGGGACGACCACACCCGCCCCGCCGATCGCGACGGCGAGGACCGCACCGAGCGCAGCGCCGCCGGAGACACCGAGGAGATAGGGCTCGGCGAGGGGATTCCGCAGCGCGGCCTGGAGCGCGGTGCCGCTCCCTGCGAGCCCGACGCCCACCAAGAGCCCGAGGAGGATCCGTGGGAGCCGGATGGTCCGCACGATCGTCTCGGCCGTGGGGTCCCCGCCGCCGAGGACCGCCTGCCAGACCTCCGCTGGGGAGAGCGCGACCGCGCCGAACCCGAGGGCGAGGGTCACCACCGCGAGGATCGCGGCGAGGAGGGCGATCCACCGTGGGGCAGACATCAGGGTGCCACGGGCGTGAAGGGAGCCAGGAGTTCCCGCAGGTGGCGCGCCGCCTCCCCCATCCGCACGCCGGGGCGGCCCACGATCCCGGTGTCGGGGAAGATGAGGCGCCGATCCCGGACCGCCCGGAGCTGGCGCCACCGCGCGTCCGACGCGAAGCGCTCCGCCATCCGCGTCCCCACGATCAACGCGTCAGGGTCGCGCCGGACGAGCTCCTCGATGGAGAGCTGGGGCGAGGGGGCAGCGAGGTCACCGAAGGCGTTCACCGCTCCCCCCGCGAGGAGGAGCTCGGAGCGATAGCTCCCCCCACCGATGACGATGAGGGGATCATCCCAGACGATCCAGGCTACGGCGGGGCGGCGATCGGTCGCGCCGGCGAGGGCGCGCACCGAATCCACCGTCCGGAGCGTGGAGTCGACCGCGGTCGCGGCCGCGAGCGAATCATCGAGCACGGCGCCGAGGGCGGTGGCGATGCGCCGGAGATCGCTCACGGCATCGGTGCGCACGGCGAGGGTGCGGACCCCTGCCTCGTGTAACCGCGTCGCCGCCGCACGATTCGACGGACTCGCATAGAGCACCACCAGGTCAGGGCGCCGCGCGAGGATCGCCTCGACATTGGGCTGCATCGCATCCCCGACGTCGGGGATCTCGAGCGCGGCCAGCGGCCACCCGTCCCACTGACTCCGCCCGACGAGCCGCGACCCGGCCCCCATCGCAAAGAGGAGCTCGGTCGTGACGGGGTTGAGCGAGATGATCCGTAGCGCGGCCGGACGCACTGCGACGCGATCGCCGAAGTCGTCGATGACGATCGGGGCCGCGGCGTCGCGTTCGCCCTGCGAGGCCTCCCCACACGCCCCGACGCCACCGACGACGAGCGTCAGCGCGGCGAGCGATCGCAGAAGCCGTACAAGGGACGCGACCTGTGACTGGGACAAAAAAGGCTCCACCGGATACCGGAGGAGCCTCGATGCACGTGGACGCCCACGTCGCCCATCTCCGGACGACGCCGCGCCGACGCCACCGACCCTCCCCCGAGGGTCAGACTGTGGCACGAACGCGAGTCGTCTCCTGGCTCCGGGCCGTCCCCCACACCTTCCCGAGCCTACGCTCAGTGGTCTGCCATGGGGAACCTTCACTTCCGCCCGTCACAGTGGCGGGGCCGCGCCGGATTCACACCGGCTTCCGTGTCCCGCGTTCGTCTTCAGTTGTCCTGCGAACCTACGGGCGGGTGCTCCGGTTGGCAAGCACGTCATCCAACCGATCCTTCAACTGCCGTCGCGCGAGCGCGTACTCGGTGCGCTCCCCTTCGGTCGGGGCCGCTCGCCGCTCGAAGGCGGCATCGAGTGCGGCGATCTCCAAGGCGATGGCCTCGGCATCATCCCCGCCGCGCCGTTGACGCGGCGCCGTGAGCGACCGCCGCAGGGCCAGGAGGAGGGCGATGGCGAGCGCACCACCCACGAGTGCGACGATGAGCATCACGCGATTCGCCCCCCCCGCGCGCCCCGACGGGAGCGACACGGTGATCGTCTGCGCCGCCGCGACCTCCTTCGCCTCGAAGCGCTTGAAGGGGCGCCCCTCGATCTGCACGGGGGCATCTTCCACGAGGCGCCCCCCGCTCGCGATCGCCTCCGGCGACTCCACCAGCACCTCGAGGAGGGCGACCGGCGACTCGACGAGGAACTCCAGCGGATCGCGGTTGGCCGGGACCTCATACGAGAAGGCGACCTGGCGCACCCCAGGGGAGAGCGGCGCATTCACCCGCACCCGCCCCTCGACCACGCGGATCGCCTCTGGCGAGACATCGCCGGGCCCCGCGGTCACCTCGGTCACACCGGCGGGAAGGACGGCATCGAAGGTGAATCCGTCGGGTCCGGCGGCCACGCGCGTCCGCGACGAATCGTTCGAGAGCTCATAGATCTCGACCACGGTGCGCGTCGTCCGCGTCGCGGAATCGGGCGCCGTGATGATCAGGTGCCGACCGACCGTCCGGATCGCGAGGGGGGCACTCGTGGTGTCGTGCACCTGGATCTCGGCGATCCCTCCGCGGACCACCGCTTCGCGCACAGGAGGCGTGAAGTAGGCGACCCCGCCCCGACTGGTCGAGACGAAGTAGATCGCACTCGTGTCCCCGGTGGCGCGGTAGCGGAAGTCGTATCGCCCCTCGCGCGTCGTGCGCATCGAGTCGAGGGGCCCCCCGGCGGGGGGGCCCGACACGATGGAGGGTCACCCAGGCGCCGGCGACCGGCGTCCCGTCCGCCCCGCCCCCCGGGAGGAGGACCCGCCCCGCGATCGAGCGCGCCTCCCCCTGCGCCGGCAGGCGCGTGGCGCCAAGCAGGAGGAGCCCAAACGCCAGCCGGGCGAGAGGCCATGCGCCCCCCGCCCGACGGTGTGACCTGCCTGCGGACGCGCTCACCCGGCGCGGACGGCGCGCTTGAGCTCCGCGACCTTGTTCGTCTTCTCCCAGGTGAAGAGCTCGACCTTCTTCCCAAGGCGCGTCGTCTTCTCCGGGGTCCGCCCGAAGTGCCCGTACGCCGCCGTCGGTCCGTAGATCGGCTTCTTGAGCTGGAGCGCCTCGATGATCCCACGCGGGGTGAGGTCGAAGGTCTTGTCGACCGCGCGCATGATCGCACGCTCGTCAACGGTGCTCGTCCCGAAGGTGTCGACCATCACCGAGACCGGCTTGGCCACGCCGATCGCGTAGGCGAGTTGCACCTCACACTTCGACGCGAGCTGGGCGGCGACGATGTTCTTGGCGACCCATCGCGCGGCGTACGCCGCCGAGCGATCGACCTTGGAAGGATCCTTCCCCGAGAAGGCCCCGCCCCCATGCCGGCCGTAGCCCCCGTACGTATCGACGATGATCTTGCGTCCCGTGAGGCCGGCGTCGCCATGCGGGCCCCCGACGACGAAGCGCCCCGTCGGGTTGATGTGCAGCTTCATCTTCTTGGCGCGCAGCTCGCGCGGGATCACCGCCTCGATGATGTCCCGCGTGACCGCCTGATGGATCGCGCGGTTCCCCACCGAATCGGCGTGCTGCGTGGAGATGACCACGGTGTCGACCTCGACCGGGCGTCCATCCTCATACACGACGGAGACCTGCGACTTCCCGTCCGGCCGGAGCCAGGGGAGCGTCCCGTCCTTGCGCCGAGCGGCGAGCGCCTCGGTGAGGCGATGCGCGAGGACGATCGGGAGAGGCATCAGCTCCTCCGTCTCGTCACAGGCGAAGCCGAACATCATCCCCTGGTCGCCGGCGCCACCGGTATCGACCCCCTGCCCGATGTCGCGCGACTGCTGCCCGAGCGCGTTGAGCACCGCGCAGGAGTGCGCGTCGAAGCCGATCCCGGCCTCGGTGTAACCGATCCCCTCGATGGTCTGCCGCACGAGCGCGCGCAGATCGACCCAGGCGGCCGTGGTGACCTCACCGAAGATCGTCGCGAGCCCGGTGGTGACCATGGTCTCGCAGGCGACGCGCGAATGCGGGTCCTGCGCGAGAAGGGCGTCGAGCACGGCATCGGAGATCTGGTCGGCGACCTTGTCCGGATGCCCTTCGGTGACCGACTCGGAGGTGAAGAGATGGCGATGCAGCACAGGGCGGTGTGGTGGGGGTGAATGCGAAAGGGCCGTCGCGTCGCGGCGGCCCGCACCCCTGAAGGTTAGGCCCCTAGGAGAGACCCAGCAACCCGTCCGTTACCCCCGCCCCGAGCGCCTCGGTGAGCGATTGCCGCAGGCCCCGTTCAGCCTCCTGGGCGGTCGGCGCCGCGAGGGCGGCCTGCGCCGCCGTGCTCGCGGCCCCGAGGCGCACCCCACGGATCAATCGCTTGATCACCGGGATCGCCGCCGCCGAGACGCTCAGGGTCCGGACCCCGAGTCCGAGGAGCGCGTAGGCCATCAGGGGCTGCGAGGCCATCTCCCCGCAGACGCTACACTCACGCCCCACCGCCGCGGCGTCGCGCAACGTACCGTCGATCAGCCGGAGCACCGCGGGATGGAGCGGGGTGAAGCGGGTCACGAGCGCGGCGTTCCCGCGATCGACCGCCAGGGTGTACTGCACCAGGTCGTTGGTCCCGATGCTGAAGAAGTCCACCGCATCGGCGAAGCGCGCCGCAGTCAAGGCGGCGGCCGGCGTCTCGACCATGATCCCGACGGGGACATCGGCTCGATGCGCAACCCCTCGCCGCGCGAGTTCGGCGGCGGCCTCCCGCACCAGGTAGCGCGTCTGCCGCACCTCATCCACCCCGACGACGAGCGGCAGCATGATGCGCAGATCACCATGGACCGCGGCGCGCAGGAGGGCCCGCAGCTGGACGGAGAAGAGCGCCGGCTCGTCGAGGCACATGCGGATCGCCCGCCATCCCAAGAAGGGATTCGGTTCATGCGGGAACCCGCCGACCGGGAGTTTGTCGCCGCCCACATCGTAGGTGCGGATCACCACCGGTTGCCCCGGGAAGGCCTCCAGGACCGCCCGATACGCCTCGACCTGCTCCTCCTCGCTGGGCATCGCGGTCCGGCCCACGACGAGGAACTCGGTGCGCATCAACCCGACCCCCTCGGCGCCGGACGCCGCGAGTCGCTCCACCTCGTCCGGGAGATCGGCGTTCGCCCGCAGGGTGATGCGCACGCCGTCCGCGGTCACGGCCTCGGCCGTGGTCATCGAGGCGAGCTCGGAGCGCACCGCCGCCTCCGCCTGCGCGCGCTCCGCGAAGCGGGCCAAGGTCGCCGCGGTCGGCCGCAGCACGAGCTCGCCGTTGGTCGCATCGAGGATGACCCGATCGCCCGTCTGCACCCGCGATGTGGCGTCGATGAGGCCGACCACCGCGGGGATCCCGAGCGACCTCGCGAGGATCGCCACATGAGAGGTCCGCGTCCCGGCATCGGTCGCGATCCCACGGATCGCCGAGCGGTCGAGCTGGACCGTCAGGCTCGGCGTGAGGTCATGCGTGACGAGGATCGTCTCTCCATCGGGACCGGCGACGACGGGGTCCCCATCGGGGAGGCCGAGCAGGATCGAGAGGAGCCGGATCTCGATGTCGACCAGATCGCCGGCACGCTCGCGCATCAGGGGATTCGTGGACCGCGTGAAGCGCTCGCGCCATTCGAGGAAGACGAGCTCCACCGCCTTCTCCGCCCCGAGGTTCTGCCGGATGAGCGCTTCGATCCCCCCGGTCAGGGCCTCATCGCCGAGCACCGCGACCTGGACGTCGAAGATCGCCGCCTCCGCCGGGCCGGCATTCTGCTCGGCGCGCGCCTTGCACTGGTACAGGCGATCGACCGCGGCGCCGAGCGCCGCGTGCAGGCGCGCGAGCTCGGCGGGGACCGCCTCGTCGGTGATCACCCGCACCGGCACCTCGGGGACCTCCCACCGCAGGATCTGCGCGGTCCCGACCACGATCCCTGGGGAGGCGGAGACCCCGTGCAGCGGCGTGCCCATCGCGGCTCAGTGCTCGCCGAAGCGGGAGGCGATCAGCGCCGCGAGCGCGTCGAGCGCGGCCGGCGCATCGGGCCCATCGGCCCGGAGCACGACCTCCGCTCCATGCTCGGCGGCGAGCATCATGACCCCCATGATGCTCTTCGCGTTCACCTCGAGCCCATCACGACCGATCGTGATCTGACTGGCGAAGCGGGCGGCGCACTTCACGATCTCCGCCGCGGGGCGCGCATGGATGCCGTGCACATTCTGGACCTGCACCGTCCGTTCGAGCATCAGCGCACGACTCCATAGAAGGTGACTCCCAGCAACACGACGATGGCGATCTGCCACCCTTCCGCCTTCCCGCGCAGCGCCGTGACGAGCGCCGCACTGACGGCGACGCAGGCGAGGACGGTCCCCAGCAGCGCCCGGCCCGGCCCGATGATCCCATGGGCCGCGACCGGGAGCGCCACCCCCGCGACGAAGGCGGTGGCACGTCCCATGTGTGCTGGCCCACGCCGGAGGATCCACACATCGAGCGCCCGCGCCACCCGAAGCCCATGGGTCCACCCCACCGAGAGCCCCCAGAGGCGCAACCCGACATGCAACACGTTGTAGGCGCCGAGGAAGAGGAGCAACACCGTTAACGGAGAGGCACCGAGGCCGAAGGCGAGGAGGGCGACGGCCGAGCAGAGGGGGAGCCAGCCCGCCCAGACGAGCCGATCCCCCACCGAGCCTAAGGGGCCCGCCGCCGCGACGCGGAACCGATCGATCTGCTCGGCCGGGACCCCTTCCAGCTCTGCGCGCATGAGCGCCCCGACGGCGACCGCCGCGAGATAAGGATGTGCATTGAAGTAGCCGCTGTGGCGCCCGAGGGCCGCCGCATAGGCGGGCCCGCGGGGTCCTTCGGGCAGCCGACGGAGCGCCGGCTCCATCGCGAAGGCGATCCCGTTCCCGATCATCGTCTCGTAGTTGAACGCCCCCTGCATCGCAAAGAGGCGACTGAAGACGGCGAGCCAGGTACGCACCGGGAGGCGCAGGGTGGCGTCCATCAGGCGACCCGCCAGGCGAGGCCGAAGCCCACGAACAGACCGGCGAGCAGGTACCACCGCGCACCGGCGGTGGACTGCGTGACCTTCCAGACCGCCGCCAACCCGACCGCCGAGGCGGCGCCGACGACGACGGCGCGCGAGACCACAGGGGTCAGGATGAAGGTCGCGAGCAGGCGGTCGTAGAGCGGGACGGCGACGAGGAGGATGAGCGCGGTGACCGCCCCGGCCCGGACGAGATCGATGGTGAGTCCGGTCAGTTGCACGATGGTGACGGCGCTCCCCGACCCGCGGGCGATCCGCGCCTGTTGTCTCCGTGCGACCGCGGCATTGAGCCGCCGCAGGAGATGCATGGAGGTCCCACCGATCCCAGCGGCGATCAGCGCGATGAGGACCGCGACCGTCATCGCCCCGGCGGTCCCCTCCTCGGTCCGAGCGAAGAGCCCCCCCCCGATCACGGCGGCGGACCCCCACTCCGGGTAGCGCGAGGAGCCAAAGGGCATCGCCTCGAGCGCGAAGAACTCGAGCGCGACGCCGATGGCGAGCCCCTGGAGGGGATGCCCCGCGAGCGCCCCCGCCGCGGTCGCTGCGACGATCGGCCGGGAGATCATGGCCTGCGGAAAAGCTACCACGTCGAGCCCCAACAGCGCGCCGAGCACGATGAAGGGGGCGAGGGGGAGCAGCTCGGCGAACATCATCGGGTGCCGTCCCCTCGCAAGACCTCATCGAGCGGGGTCACCGGTGCGCTCGGTACATCCTGCGCGACCACCGTGAGCCCACGAGCGGCCATCGCCTGCAACCGCGCCTCCTCCTCCGGCGAGAGGAAGACGAACCGCATCCGTTGGGTGCGCCCGGGCTTCATGTGGAGGCCACCGATCGTGACCTGCCGGAGGGTGGGCGCCGCCCGCGTGAGCCGATCCATCGTCTCGATGTCGCCGGTGAGCAACATCCCCACCCGCGGGTCGGCCCGATACTGCGGGAGCCGCTCCACCGCCTGGGCCACGGTGACGAACTCGATCGCCATCTCCGGCGGCGTCCCCATGCGATAGAGCTCCTGTTCCCACTCCGCCGCAGCGATCGCATCGTCGACCAGCACGAAGAACCCGATCTCACAGGGCTGGCCCCACCCCACGACCACCTGGCCATGGATGAGCCGATCATCGATGCGCAGGAGCTCGAGGGTCATCCTTCCCCTCCCAGGAGTCGGATCCCCGCCTGCGCCTGCTCGACGACCTTCTCGATCGTGCCCCCCGCGACGAAGCTCAGGAGCATCGGCAGCGAGGTGCCGGTGACGATGCGGAGGCCGGGCACCGCGCGCGCGAGGCGCGCCCCGACGAAGGTGCAACTGCCCGCAGGGAGATCGGTGAAGAGGACCGTCGCGCCGGTGCGCTCGAGCGCCTCGCGGATCGCCTGCTCGATCCCCTCGGGGGTGCGATCGGCGTTGGTCACCGGGACGAGGCCATGCCCCTCCCCCATCACCTGTGCGACGGCGGAGATGATCCCTTCCGCGAAGCGCCCATGCCCCGCGACGACCGCCGGCCGCGCCTCACTCATCGTCGTCGAGGAGATAGCGCTGCACCTCGGCCTTCCCGACGAGATGCCCCTTGAGCCGCTCATTGAAGACCTGCGCGGGATCCTCGCCGGCATAGCGCATGAGGTGATTCATCGCGATGACCTCCGCGATCACCGTGAGATTCTTCCCGGGGTTCAGCGGCACCGTGATCTTGGGGATCGCGACACCGAGGATCTCCGTCGTCTCCATATCCAAGCCGGTCCGCTCGGCGACCATCCCCTCGTGCCAGGCCTGCAACACGACGACGACTTCGACGCGCTTCTGCTGCCGTACGGCGCGGATGCCGAAGATCGACCGGACGTCGATGAGCCCGACGCCGCGGATCTCCATGAAGTGCCGCTGCAGCGGATGTCCGGTGCCGAGCAGGATGTCGGCGCCTTTGCGCCGCACCATCACGAGATCGTCGGCGACGAGCCGATGGCCTCGTTCGACGAGATCGAGCACGCACTCCGACTTCCCGATCCCGCTCGCTCCGGTGAAGAGGAGCCCCACGCCGTAGACGTCCGCCAACGACCCATGGAGTGCGGTGGTCGGCGCGAAGGCCTGCTCCAAGAACGGCGTGATGCGACGATAGAACTCCAGCGTCTTGAGGCGCGAGCGCAGGATCGCGATCCCCGCGGACTGCGCCGCGGACTCGAGCCCCTCGGGGAGATCGAGTCCCTTGGTGACCATCAGGCAGGGGATCGGATAGCTGAGGAAGAGCGAGAGAATTCGTGCGCGCTCCGCCGCCTCGAGGGAGCGCAAATAGGTGACCTCGGTCTCGCCAAGGACCTGGATGCGCTGATGGACGAAGCGCTCGGTGAAGCCCGCGAGGACCATCCCCGGTCCTGACGCATCCGAGGTCAGGATCTCGCGCGTCAGTCCGTCCGAACTCCCGAGGAGCTCGAACTCGAGGAGGTCGCGCGTCTGATCGAGGAGGGCGCCGACGGTGAGGGTCATGAGCGTTCAGCGGGTGGTGGCGATGACCTGCTGCAGATGCGCCTCGGTCTCGCGCGCGCAGCGGTCCCAGGTGAAGGAGGCGGCGAAGGTGCGGGCCCGCACGCCCATCGCCTCGACGAGCGTCCGATCGGCCGCCAGGCGATTCATCGCCTCCGCCATCGCCGCGATATCGCCGTGCGGGACGAGGAACCCCGTCTCGCCATGGCGCACCGACTCACGAATCCCCGGGGAGTTCGACGCGACCACCGGCGTGCCACAGGCCTCGGCCTCGACATTGGTGAGGCCCCACCCTTCCTTTGGTGAGGCGAGGGCCACGGCCCAGGCGCGACGGAGCAAGGCGAGCTTCTCCTCCTCGGTGATGAAGCCAAGGAAACGCACCCGCTCGGCGAGGTCAAGCGAGGCGATCAGTCGTTCGAGGGTGGGGCGATAGTCCCCTGCCCCCGCGATCTCGAGCACCGCACCGGGGACTCGCACGCGCGCGAAGGCGCGGATCACCTGGTCGACCCCTTTGTACTTCTTGAGACGCCCGAGATAGGCGAAGGTCGGGACGGCCGCTCGCTGCGCGGCATCGGGGGTGTAGTAGTCGCTCGAGACGCCCGGGGGGATCACCCCGACCCGGCCACGCGGGATCCCGCGTGCGACGAGATCGTCGGCGGTGCTCTCGCTGATCGCCTGGAACGGCACGCCCCGATACATCGCGGCGAGGGGACGTTCGCTCAGCCAGACCGCGGTGGCGAGCACGGGGTTCAACTCCTGGAAGGCCGCCCCCCCGAAGAGATGCGGGATCACGGCGACGACGCGGCGCGCCCCCCACCGGGTGGTATAGAGCGGGATCTTGTTGATGTCCTCATAGAGGACATCGAAGTCGCGCGCCCGCAGGTGACGCGCCCAATAGCGTCGCGCATGGAAGGGGAAGCTCTGCCGAGTCCCCACACGGTGGATCTCGACGCCGTTCCGTGTCGCCCGCGGCGGGCACCCGGGCCATCCCCCGCAGAGGAGGACGACCTCATGCCCCCACGAGGCGAGCCGCTCCAGGATCTCCTGCAGGTGGATCTCCGCCCCGCCGCCGAGCGGATTCTCCAGATCCTGCCAATTGACGGCGAGCAGTCTCACGCGAGACTGCCGATCCGCCGCGCGAGGGCGTCGAGCACGCCATTCACGAAGCGCGCGGCAGGCTCGGTCCCATAGCGCTCCGCGAGCCGGACCGCCTCCTGGATCACCACCCGCGGCGGCGTCCCCCCCTGAAGGAGTTCCGCGGTCGCGACCCGGAGCACCGATCGCTCGATATGCCCGAGCCGCTCCAACCGCCAGTTCGTCGTCACCTCGCCAAGCTCCGCATCGATCTCCGCCTGCTCGGCGACGATCCGCCTGACGAGCGCCTCGGCGAAGGCCCGTTCGTCCGGTGCGATCGCCAGATCGTCCCAGACGTGCATCGCCACCCGCGCGAGGTCGGCGTCGCCTCCGCGGACATCCCAGGCGTAGACCGCTTGGAGGGCGCGCGTGCGCCCCCGCGTCTCAAGCCGTGCCGGCATCGCCATCCTCCGCGTCGGTGCGATCGAGTCGCCCGAAGAGATCGGCCATCTCGAGCACCGCCAGGGTGGCGTCCCAGCCTTTGTTGCCATGCGCGCCGCCCGCGCGCGCCTCGGCCTGCTCCATCGTGTCGCAGGTCAGGAGCCCGAACCCGATCGGCACCCCGAACTCCCCCTGCAGGAGCGCGAGCCCGCGCGACGCCTCCCCCGCGACGAAATCGAAGTGCGGGGTGTCCCCACGCACGACCGCCCCGAGCGCGACACAGGCATCGTAGCGCTCGGTCTGGAGCGCGCGTGCCACGGCCGGAGGCAACTCCCAGGCGCCCGGCACCCGCACCACGTCCACATCCTCGAGGCGCATCCCGTGCTTGAGGCAGGCCTCGAGCGCGCCATCGACGAGCCGGTCGGTGATCGCTTCGTTGAACCGCGCCGCGACGATGACGAGGCGCTTGCCGGCGCCGTCCGGCATCCCGATGAATTCCGCCATCAGACGGCCCTCAGGTGGCCGAGCTTGGTGCGCTTGGTCTCGAGATACTCGGCGTTCTCCGCCGTGGCCGGCGAGATGATCGGCACGCGTTCGCCGAGCGAGATGCCGTACCCCTCGAGCCCCACGAGCTTGCGCGGGTTGTTGGTGATCGGTCGGATGGAGGTGACCCCGAGGTCGAGGAGGATCTGCGCGCCGATCCCATAATTCCGAAGGTCGGGGGCGAAGCCGAGCCTCTCGTTCGCCTCGACCGTATCGGCGCCGGCATCCTGCAGCGCGTATGCTTTGAGCTTGTTGAGGAGCCCGATCCCCCGCCCTTCCTGGTCGAGATAGACGATCACCCCGGCGCCCGCCTCGACGACGAGCCGCATCGCCTCATGCAGCTGCCAATGGCAATCGCAGCGCATCGAGTGGAAGGTGTCGCCCGTGAGGCACTTGGAGTGCATGCGGACGAGGACCTCCGCCGCGCCCGCGACCTCCCCGTAGACCAGCGCGACATGCTCGCGCGCATCGACGTCGTTGCGATAGCCGACGAGCCGGAAGGTCCCGAACTCGGTCGGGAGGCGCACATCGGCCTCGCGGTGGACGAGCCGTTCATGCTGCAACCGATAGGCGACAAGTTGCGCGACGGTGATGAAGGTGAGCCCATGCGTCTGGGCGAAGCGCTCGAGGGCGGGGCGCCGAGCCGAGGCTCCGTCGCCGGTGAGGATCTCGCAGATCACGCCGGCGGGCCGCAGCCCCGCCAGGCGCATGAGATCGACGGCGGCCTCGGTGTGACCGACGCGCTGCAGCACCCCACCCTCGCGGGCGCGGAGCGGATGGACATGACCGGGGCGGCGGAGATCACTCGGCCGCGTGGAGGCCGCCGCGAGGAGGCGGATCGTCGTCGCCTGATCCGACGCGCTGATCCCCGTCGTGACGCCGTGCGATGGGGCCGCATCGACCGTCACGGTATAGGCGGTCCGGAGGGCGTCGGTGTTCTCCGCGCCCATCGGGGGGAGATCGAGCTCTGTGACGCGCTCCGGTGAGAGCGCCACGCAGATCATCCCCTTCGCTTCCATGAGGAAGTTCACCATCTGCGGCGTGATGCTCTCCGCCGCGCCGATGAGGTCCCCCTCGTTCTCGCGATCCTCGTCGTCCGCGACGACGATGAACTTGCCCTGCCGCAGGTCCTCGAGGGCCTGCTCAATGGTCCCGAACATGGTCAATGCGTGAGGTGTGGCGCCGCGAGGCGCTTGAGATGCTTGGCGAGGAGGTCGCCCTCCAGGTGGACCCGATCCCCCTCCACGAGGGTCGCGAAGGTCGTCTGCCGCCAGGTGTGGTCGATGATGGAGAGCTGTAGGACGCCCGGCGCCGGCAGCGCGTTCACGGTGAGGCTCACCCCGTCGACGGCGATGCTGCCGAGCGGCACGAGCAATTCGTCGATCACCGGCGGGACCGCGACATCGATCAGCCACGCATCGCCGCGCTTGACGACCTGTCGGACCTCGCCGACCCCATCGACATGCCCCTGCACGAAGTGGCCGCCGAGTCGGTCCCCGACGGCGAGCGCGCGCTCGAGGTTGAGGCGGGTCCCGACGGTCCACGTCCCAATGGTCGTCCGATCGAGCGTGGTGACAACGGCGGCGACGGCGAACCATCCCGCGCCATGCCGGATCACCGTGAGACAGGCCCCGTGGCAGGCGATGCTCTCCCCGTCGATCACCCCCTCATACGGGGCGGCGATCACGAGCTCGCGCCCGGCGTCCGTCGTGGACACCTCGCGCACCGTGCCGACTGCCGTGATGAGCCCTGTGAACATGGAGAGACGCGGGTGGAATCAGCGAGCCAGCGACGCCACTGGGGCGTAGACGGTCATCAGGTCGTCCCCGAAGGGACGCTGCGCGACCATCTGCCACCGCCCCGGGAGCTCCCCGGGCGCCGTGGCCTCCAGCTCGACCCCGCCGAAGGCGGCGAGGGCCCCGGCCCCGAGCAGGACCGGCGCCTGAAAGATAACGAGGCGGTCGACCAATCCAGCGGTCAGGAGCCCCCCCGCGAGCCCCGCGCCCCCCTCGGCGAGGAGGTGACGGACCCCCTCCTGCCGGAGCCGTGCCAGCTGGTCGCGCAGGGTCGGGGCGGTGAGGCACCGCACGCCGGCGGTCGCCAGGTGGC
The DNA here is from genome assembly GCA_049453775.1 of Gemmatimonadaceae bacterium. Lineage (GTDB taxonomy): Bacteria > Gemmatimonadota > Gemmatimonadetes > Gemmatimonadales > Gemmatimonadaceae > Pseudogemmatithrix. Next base: position 16,073 of record JBMTXT010000030.1, read on the forward strand.
GAAGGGGCGCGTCATCTCTCGGTGGTGCGGTCCCCGCCGCCGATCCCGCCCCGCGCGAGACCACCCAGGTCGGAACCTTTCGCGCCGTCCGCACGAGCGCCGCCGATCCCGGCACCCGATCCGCCTCCCCGAAGACGATCCGGGTGGGGGCCACCCGCGGCCGGCGGCCCGCACGCACCGTGAGTTTGGGGTCATCGGCGAGCACCGTCCCCAGCCCCACCGCGATCGCGTCGACCTGTGCCCGCATCCGATGCACCTCACGCATCGCCGCAGGGCCGGTGAGCTGTAGTCGGCTCCGATCACGCGGCGCGAGCATCGCATCGAGCGAGACCGCCAGCTTGAGCGTGACGAAGGGTCGGCCGGCGACGCGCTGCGTGAAGAGGAAGGGCGCGTTGAGCTCCGCAGCCGCCTCGGCCTCGACGCCCTCGGTCACCGCGATCCCCGCCGCGCGGAGCCGATCGACGCCCCCCTGCGCGAGGGGGTTCGGATCGCGCAGGGGGATGATCACCCGACGGATCCCCGCCGCGATCACCGCCTCGGTGCACGGCGGCGTGCGTCCATGATGAGTGCAGGGCTCCAACGACACATAGAGGTCGGCGCCGCGTGCCCGGGTCCCGGCGGCGGTGAGGGCCATCACCTCGGCGTGCGGCCCACCGAGCTCGGCGTGCCACCCCTCGCCGACCACCTCACCCCCACGAACGACGACGGCGCCGACCATGGGGTTCGGCGCCGTCCACCCCCCCCCGCGCCCCGCCAACCGCAGGGCGCGACGCATCCAGGCCGCGTCGCGCGGGCCCGGTGGGGGAGCGAGCTCGTGTTGCGTCAGAGGCTGAAGCGCGCGCCGAGCGACGCGAAGTAGCGCTTCTTCGTGAGGTTGCTGTCGAACGGATTGAGGAGGTTGAGGTCCCCACCCGAGGTCTGCCCGACCTCCGCGATGACCTTCACGAGGAGCAGGTTGAGGCCGAGCGATCCGTAGAGCGTGTTCTGCTTCTCGGTCATCTTCGAGGTCGCATTGATCGAGCCCAGCGCCCCGACCGTGCCGCCCAGTCGCGCACTCGCATCGAAGGTCTCCTGCCCGTAGCCGACCGCCGCCTGGAGCATGAGGAGGTTCTTCTGCGCCGCGATGCGCCACGAGGTAGTGCCGACCTTGTAGCGGCTCATCGAGAGGTTCGCATCCTTGGTCTGCACGGCGACATCCATCGACGGGAGGTCGCGCTTGAGGATTGAGAAGGCCACCCCCGGGACGATCAACGACTGCTCGAGGAGCCCGATGCGCAGGCCGTAGCCGAGCTGATACTGCGCGCTCGGGGAGACCTTCAGCGACGAGATATCGAGGTTCGGGACGTAGGTCGCGCTCGCGAGGACATCGACCCCACCGACCTTGGTGACGCCGAGCTTGAACCCTTCGAAGACGCCGACGGCGGCGTCGAGGGTCGGGAGGGCGATCAGCTCCCCGTTCGCCGCGAGCTTGGCCGCCGTGGAGGTCGCCCCCGCGACGGAGGCATTCTTGGGATCGGGGAGCCGGCTGAAGACGGTGTTCACGCGGGCCGCGACAGCGAAGTGCGGGAAGCCCCCCAGGGTGGTGCCGAGCCCGAGGGTATGGCTGCCCCCGGTGATGGCCCCGCCCAGCTGCGAGGAGAGCGAGGAGAAGACGTCCGACAGGCTGTTGCACGCCACCGAGGTGGCGGCGGCGCACCCGGTGGTGGTGGTCTGCGCAGCCGCCGGAGCGGTGAGCGCGGCAAGCGCGACGGTGGCGACGACGAGGCGACGCATGAAGACAGACTCCTTGGTCAGACGAGGTGAACCCGCCCGGTACCCGGACGGAGGTGGCCCAACATCCAGCTATCGACGCCGGCCGCCGCTGCAACGTCACG
>JBMTXT010000031.1:0-16815 GCA_049453775.1 Gemmatimonadaceae bacterium
CGCTCCTCCGCGCGGACCGTGACGAGTTTGATCCCGAGATGCTGCCCCATCGTCCGCTCGACCTGCTCGCGCTCATGCAAGCGCAGGAGCCCCGTGTCGACGAAGATGCAGGTGAGCTGGTCGCCGATCGCCCGGTGTACGAGTGCCGCCGCCACCGACGAGTCCACCCCACCGGAGAGCCCGCAGATCACCTGCGCCGCGCCCACGCGCTCGCGGATCTTCGCGACCTCCTGCTCGATGAAATGCCCCGGGGTCCAATCGGCGGTGCACCCCGCGACGCCGAAGAGGAAGTTCTGGATGATCTCCGCCCCGCGCACCGAATGCGCGACCTCCGCATGGAACTGCACGGCGTGGATCGGCTTCGAGGCATGCCGGAAGGCGACGACGGGATTCCCCTCGCTCGACGCGGTGAGCACATACCCCGGCGGGACCGTCTCCACATGGTCGCCATGGCTCATCCAGACCACCGAGCGCTCCCCCGGGTCGAACCCGGCGAAGAGCCCCACCGGCTCCTTCACCACCAGTTCCGCACGACCATACTCCCGCCGTCCCCCCCCGCGGACCGAGCCGCCGGCGGTATGGGCGATCCACTGCATCCCATAGCAGACCCCCAACACCGGCGCGAGATCGAGGATCGCGGGATCGAAGGTCGGTGCGCCCTCGTCCGTGACCGAGCTTGGCCCACCGGAGAGGATGATCGCCGTCGGCTTCCACTCTCGGATCCAGTCCAAGGAGCGCGTCGGTGGATGGATCTCGGAGAAGACCCGCGCCTCGCGCACCCGGCGGGCGATCAGCTGGGTGAACTGCGAGCCGCAGTCGAGGATCAGGACACGCGAGCTCATCGGGCCCACTCCGCAGCCGGGAGGGTGATCGATTCCACGGCGAGGGTCTCAAGGTCGAGGATGGCGGCAGAAGGGGTGCCATGGAGCCACCCGCAGGCCTCGCCCGGATTCACGAGGAGCGTCTGCTCCCGCGTCGCCGTCGAGGCGAGGTGGGCATGGCCATGCACGACGATGTCATGCGCGAGGATCGATCCATCGAGGGCATCCCCGAGCTCATGGACGAGGAGCACCTTCTTCTCCCCGAGCACGAGGCTGTGCGGCGCCTCGAAGATCTCCATCCCCATCCCCATCGCCGCCGCGACCCGGAGCCCAGCATGATCGCCATCGTCCATCCCGAAGACCCCAGCGAGCGCCACGTTATGGTCGATGAAGGGCTGGAGCGAGAAGGGCGCACAGAAGTCCCCCGCATGGAGCACGAACGAGACCTCTCGGGCGAGGAACGTCCGCACCAACGCCTCGACCGCCGGTACGCGATCATGGGTGTCCGCCAGCAAACCGATCCGCATCAGCCCTCCCTCCACTCAGGGTGCACCACGTCCTGCCGCATCAGGTCAGCATAGGTCTCGCGCGCGGTCACGACCGCCCACCGATCCCCGTCGACCAGCACCTCCGCGGCCCGCGGACGGGCGTTGTATTGCGAACTCATCACCGACCCATAGGCGCCCACCGTATGCACGGCGAGCAGGGCCCCCGCCTCGACGGCCGGCACCTCGCGGCCCAGCGCGAGGAAGTCCCCCGTCTCACAGACCGGGCCCACCACATCGGCCACCATCGTCTCCGCCACCTCCGCTACCGCGTCGATCCGGTGATAGGCCCCGTAGTGCGAGGGCCGGATCAACTCGGTCATCCCCGCATCACAGATCAGGGTGGTCCGTCCCCCATTCGCCTTGCGGTAGACCACCCGGGTGAGCAACGCGCCGGCCTCCGCGACGAGGAACCGCCCCGGCTCCAACAGTAGCGTGACGCCGAGGGACCGCGCCGCCGCGGCGACGATCGCGGCGAAGGCGGCGAGATCCGGGGCCGCCTCGGCTTCGTAGATCGCCGGCAGCCCCCCGCCGACATCCAGATAGGCGAGCGGCGCACCGAGCCCCTGCAGCCGACGCGCGACCTCCACGAGCCGCTCGGCACCGTGGCGATACGCATCGAAGGTGTGGAGCTGCGACCCGACATGCATATCCAGCGCGAGCAGTCGGAGATGGGGCGACGCCAACACCTGGCGCCCCACCGCCTCCACCTCGCCGATCGGGATCCCGAACTTGTGTCCCTTCTCCCCCGTCGCGATGAAACGGTGGGCATTCGTGACATCGACCTCGGGATTCACCCGCAATCCGATCGGGGCGACCACCCCAAGCTCAGCGGCGATCGACGCCAGCAGCGCCACCTCCGCCGCCGACTCCACGTTGATCAGCCTGATCCCCGCCTGCAGCGCCTCGCGCAACTCATGCGCCTGCTTCCCCACCCCACCGAAGATGATCTGTGAGGGGGCGAACCCCGCCGCGAGCGCCTTGGCGAGCTCCCCGCCGGAGACCACATCGCACCCGCACCCCGCCTCGCGGATCACCGAGAGCACCCCGCGACAGGCATTGGCCTTGAGCGAGTAGTGCAGCTGATGCGGGACCCCGTCGAGCGCCGCGCGGAGCCGTGCGATCCGTTCACGGATCATCACGGCGGAATAGATGTAGGCCGGCGTTGCGACCGCGTCGGCGATCGCGGCGAGCGGCACCGCGTCGACGACCAACGCTCCCGCCCGCCGCGAGAAGCCCACCATCAGTACGCCTTCGCCCAGATCACTTCGTGCTTGGCCGGCTCCCCGGTCACCAGGCAGGTCGTCGGCGCCTCGGCGGAACGGAACTCTGGATCGGGGATCACCCGGATCGTCGCCTTGGTCTCCTCCTTCACCTTGGCCTCGATCGCGGGATCGCCATTCCACCCCGCATAGACGAACCCGCCCGGCCCCTCCATGATCTCCTTGAACTGCGCATAGGAGGTCACGTTCCGATGCGAGTTCGCCTCTCGGCGGGCCTTGGCCGCCGCGAGGAGATCGCCCTGGATCGTCTCGAGAAGCGCCGCGACGGTCGCGGGAAGCCCCGCCATGGGGAGCGCCGCCTTGGCCCGCGTGTCGCGCCGCGCCGAGAAGACCGACCCCTTCTCAAGATCCTTCGGACCGATCTCGAGGCGGAGCGGGACGCCGCGCATCTCCCACTCGTAGTACTTGGCGCCCGGCTTCACCCCCTCGCGATCGTCGACCGTGACGCGGAGGCGATCGGTCGCCCCGCGCCCCGTCCACTCGGTGAGCTCCGTCCGGACCTTCTGCGCCGCCTCGACGACCCGCGCGCGCTCCTCATCCGACTTCCAGATGGGGACGATCACGACCTCGATCGGCGCGAGCCGCGGCGGAGTGACGAGCCCGTTGTCATCGGAGTGCGTCATCACCAGCCCGCCGACCATGCGGGTGGAGACCCCCCAGGAGGTGTTCCAGGCGAACGCCATCTCGCCATTCTCCGCCTGGAACTGGAGCTCGAACGCCTTCGCGAAGTTCTGCCCGAGATGGTGCGAGGTGCCCGCCTGCAGCGCCTTGTTGTCCTGCATCATCGCTTCGCACGAATAGGTCCGGAGCGCCCCCGCGAACTTCTCGCTCTCGGTCTTCTGGCCCGTGATCACCGGCATCGCGATCCACCCTTCCATGAACTCCCGGTAGAGCCCGAGGATGAGTCGCGCCTCGGACTCCGCCTCCACCTCGGTGGCGTGGGCGGTGTGACCCTCCTGCCAGAGGAACTCGAGGGTGCGCAGGAAGAGGCGGGTCCGCATCTCCCAGCGCACGACGTTCGCCCACTGGTTGATCTTGATCGGGAGGTCGCGATACGACTGCGTCCACTTGGCGAACATGTGGTAGATGATCGTCTCCGACGTCGGCCGGACGACGAGCGGCTCCTCGAGCACCTTCCCGCCACCATGGGTCACGACCGCGGTCTCCGGCGCGAACCCCTCCACATGCTGCGCCTCCTTGCTCAGGAAGCTTTGGGGGATGAAGAGCGGGAAGTAGGCGTTCTGATGCCCCGTCGCCTTGAACATGTCATCCAGGGCGCGCTGCATCCGCTCCCAGATCCCATAGCCGTTCGGCCGGATGACCATCGAGCCCTTCACCGGCGAGTAGTCCGCCAGCTCGGAACGCAACACCAGTTCGTTGTACCACGCGCTGAAGTCCTCGGCGCGGGTCGTCAGCTTCTTGTCGTCAGCCATGGGAGTTCGAGATCGAGTCGCGCTGGGCCCGGAGCCAGTCGCGGAGGGCCTGCATCGCGGAGGGATCGCCGGCGAGGATCGCCGCACGGGACAGCGTGTGGGTCGGAGCGTCCTTCATCTTGCCGAGGATCGAGGTGACCTCGACCTCGCCATCCTCGCGTACACCGAAGACCGCCGCCGCCCCGGCCTTCTTCGCGCCGTCCACCTGGTTGCGCGTGGCCTGCGAGAGGTAGCGCTCGGCATTGAGTCCATGGTCCACCTGGAACCCGGCACGGCGCAGCGCACTCACGAGCTGGAGCGCCTCGGCATAGGGCCGCCCCACCGCGCCATGCCCCGCGACGAGGTAGAGATCGGCCGTGGCCCCGATCGTCGAGGGAAAGAGCCCCCGGTCCTGAAGGAGCTCCCCGAGCACCACATCCCCCATGCCGAAGCCGAGGGCCGGCAGGTCGGCGCCCCCGAGCGCCTTGAGGAGGGTGTCGTAGCGCCCGCCGCCACAGATCGCGCGGAGCTCCCCCTTCGCATCGAAGAGCTCGAAGACGATGCCGGTGTAATAGGCGAGCCCACGCACGATCGAGAGATCGAGGTCCACCCAGTCGCCGAGCCCGAGCGCCGCACAATGCTCGAGGTATCGCCCGAAGCGATCGATCGACTCGGCCGCCGCCGGGTGGGCACCGAAGCGAGCACGCAGCGTCTCGAGCGTCGCGCCGGTCGCGAGGGCCAGCACCTCATCCACGACCGCAGGGGGGAGCCCTGCGGCCGCGAGCTTCTCCGCGGAGACCTCACGCGGCTGGCGGGCGAGTTTGTCGACGACCGCATAGACCGCGGGCACCTGCGCCTCGGTCACCCCGAGCGCCTGGAGCACCCCATTCAGGAGCCGACGATCGCTGACCCGGGCGCGCACATCGGCGCTCGTGAGTCCGAGCTCGCGCATGATATCGACGGCCACCGCGAGCAGCTCGGCGTCCGCGCCCTCGCTCGGTTCGCCGACGATATCGACGTTCAGTTGGTAGTGCTCCCGGAGTCGCCCGCGCTGCGCCCGCTCGTACCGGAAGAGCTGCGGGGTCGAGAACCACCCGACCGGCTTGCGGAGCGCGTTCGCGCGCGCCCCGACCATCCGGGCAAAGGTCGGGGTCATCTCCGGCCGGAGCGCGACCTCCCGTCCCCCCTTGTCCACGAAGTTGTAGAGCTGACCGACGATCTCGTCCCCGCTCTTCCGGGTGTAGAGGTCGAGGGGCTCGAGCGGGGGGCCATCGTATTCGACGAAGGCGTATCGGCGCGCGACGGCCCGCCAGGCCTGGAAGATATGGGCGCGGCGGGCCAGCTCGTCGGGATAGAAATCACGGAATCCGGGTAACGCCCCACTACTCATCCGGGGAATCTACCCGGTCGCCAGAGACCCCGGCAACCGCGCCATGGCGTCGCCTACGGTGTGAAAAGACCCCGTCACGAGGATGGTCTCCCCCAGCGCAGGGGCGCGCGCGAGCGCCCGCTCGAAATCGGGCACGAGCTCGGCCGGCCACCCCTCACTGTGGGCGTACGCCAGGGCCTCCGAGGCCACCCAGGCGCGGCTCTCTGGGGCCGTGGGCGCGTTGGTGAGTAGGAACCCCTGGACCATCGGCGCCAGCGCGCGCAGGATCCCGCGCCAATCCTTGTCCCCAAGGATGCTCACCAGGGCCACCACCGGCCCGGCCGGGGCGACTGCGCGGAGGGTCTCCGCCGTGACCGCCGCCCCGGCCGGGTTATGCGCCACGTCGAAGATCCAGCGGCCCTGCCGCGAGAACCGCCCTGCCAGCCGGACCTCGGCGAGCGCCGCCACCGCCGCCTCGCGCGGCACGTGAAAGGGGGCCGGGAGGGCATCGAGCATGGTGAGGGCCACCAGCGCATTCGCCACCTGATGTTGGCCGGCCAGGCCGGTAGCCACCTCCAGCCCCTGCCATCGGAACCGGGTCCCCGCCGCCGTGACGCGCACGGCGGTCGCCTCCCCCTCCTCCGCGCCGCTGCGGGCGGGGGCGGCCCCCCGGCGGGCCCCCTCCTCCGCCAACACCCGACGCACCCCGGGGTCGGGCTCTCCGACGATCGCCGGCACCCCCGCCTTGAAGATCCCCGCCTTCTCTCGTGCGATCAGCGGGAGGGTCTCCCCCAACCACTCCATGTGGTCGAAGCCGATGCTCGTGACCCCCGCGACGAGCGGGTGCACGACATTCGTGGCATCGAGTCGTCCACCCAGACCCGTCTCGATCACCGCGATGTCCACGTTGGCCTCGGCGAAGAGCTGGAACCCCATCGCGGTGGTGGCTTCGAAGAAGGTCACCCCCAACGCCTCGACCCGAGGGGTCCACCGCTCGAGAAATGCGAGGATCGGCGCCTCGTCGATCGGGACCCCGTCGATGCGGAATCGCTCGCGGAAGTCCACAAGGTGCGGCGAGGTGTAGGTCCCCACGCGGAATCCCTGCCGGCGCAGCACCGTCTCCAAGGAAGCGCAGACGCTCCCCTTCCCGTTGGTCCCGGCAATATGCAGGGTCGGGATCCGTCGATGCGGATCCCCGAGCTCGCGGAGGAACCCTTCCACGCGCTCGAGTCCCAACTTCCACTGCCCCGTGGTCCGCGCGAAGAGGGCATCGAGCGCGGCCCGATACGCACCGGTGCTCAGGGCGAGGTCCACCCCGTCGCGGCCGGCTTCCCACTCATGTGGCGCAGCAGTTGGCCGAGCGTCCGCTTGAGGTGGTGCCGGTGCACCACCTGATCGACCATCCCGTGGGTGAGGAGGAACTCCGCCGTCTGGAACCCGTCAGGGAGATCCTGCCCGAGCGTCTGCTTGATGACGCGCGGTCCGGCGAATCCGATCACCGCGCCCGGCTCGGCCAGGATCGCATCCCCGAGCATCGCGTACGACGCGCTGACCCCACCGGTCGTCGGGTTCGTGAGGAGCGAGACGTAGGGGATGCGCCGCTCCGCCAACTGCGAGAGCACCGCCGAGGTCTTGGCCATCTGCATCAGCGAGAGGACCCCCTCCTGCATCCGCGCCCCGCCGGAGGCCGAGATGATGATCAGCGGCCACTTCTTCTCGAGCGATCGCTGCCCGAGGCGCGCGATCTTCTCCCCGACCACCGACCCCATCGACCCCCCCATGAAGGCGAAGTCCATGACGCCGAGATTCACCGGCATCCCATCCATCTTGCCCGAGGCGGTGAGGATCGCATCGTGATCCCCCGCATGCGTCAACGCCTTCTTCAGGCGCGCCGGATACTCCGGGAACTGGAGGGGATCGACGGAGGTGAGCTCCTCGTCCTTCTCCGCGATCGTCCCGGCATCGAGGAGGAGCGACAGATACTCGTGGGCCCGAAAGCGCCGGTGATGGTCGCAGGTGGGGCACACATTGGCATTCCGCTCGAACTTCTCGCGGATATCGGTGTGGTCACATGCCTCGCACTTCTCCCAGGCGTCCTTGGGGATCTCCAGACGCTCAGGGCGCGGGCGACGCGGGGTCTTCTCCTTCCGGAACCAGGCCATGCCCAAAGCTGGGGGGGGCCGGAGGGGAGGGCAAGGCGCCCCGCCGGGGCTAGATGACCAGCCCGCCGGCGCGCCCGCGCCCTTCCTCGGAGATCAAGACGAGGAGCCCGACCGAGAGCCAACTCATCAACATGAAGGAGCCGCCGTAGGAGAAGAACGGCAGCGGGATCCCCGTGACGGGGAGCACCCCGACCGTCATCCCGATGTTCACGGTGATGTGCGTGAACCAGGCCGCGGTCAATCCGAAGGCGACGAGCGAGGCGAAGGGCGAGGTCGCGCGCGCGGCGACGCGCACCGTGCGGTGAAGCAAGAAGGTGAAGAGCGCGAGCGCGACGAGGACGCCGAGGAAGCCCAACTCCTCCGCCACCACCGGGAAGATGAAGTCGGTCTCCTGCTCAGGGAGGAAGGCAAGGCGCTTCTGTGACCCCATCGTGAATCCCTTGCCGAAGAGTCCCCCCGAACCGATCGCGACCTGCGATTGGATCACATGGTAGCCGGAGGCACGCGGATCCGCCGAGGGGTCGAGGAAGACGAGGATCCGGCGCTGCTGATAGGGATTGAGGCGTCCCCAGAGGAGCGGGGCGAGGACCCCCATCGCAAGATTGGCGACCACGAGCCCGACCCCCTCCCAGCGCGGCGGGCGCACCCACGCGATCACGGCGAGGAGGAGGAGGAACCACCCGCCCCAGATCCCGGTACTGAAGGCGAAGATGAGACTCAACGCCGGACTCGCCGCCATCAGCAGCAGCGGCCACGACACCCCGGCCCAGAAGAGCATCGCGAAGTAGATGCCGACGAAGACGATCCCCGTCCCGAGGTCGGGTTGCGCCATGATCAGCAGCCACGGCACCCCCACCACGAGCGCCGAGGGGACCAGCGCCCGGAGCGACGTGGGCGCTGCCCGCGACGACGAGAGTACGCGCGCGAGCATCAGGACGACGGCGATCTTCGCCAGCTCGGAGGGCTGCCCGAGCCGCACCCCGCCGATGGCGAGCCAGCTCTTGGTGCTGGCGGCGGTCCCAGCCCCCTGCCCGATCACCAAGAGGGCGGCGAGCACCACGAGGGCGACGCCGTAGATGGGCACCGAGACCGCGTCGACGAATCGCACCGAGAGGCGCGAGACGCCGTACCCCAGGAGGACCCCGAGGAACACCCAGAGGAGCTGCGTGCGCCAGAGCCCCACGACGAAGGTGGGGACATCGGTCTGCCCCGCGGAGTAGACCATCGCCACGCCGAACGCGGTGAGCGTGGCCGCGACGGCCACGAGGGGCCAGTCGGCGGGGAGTGGCGAGCCGCGCATCACTCGCCCGCCATCTCGGGCAACGCGACGACGGCCCCCTTGAGGTACCGCTCCACGATGCGCGTGGCGATCCGCGCCGCACGCGACCCCTGCCCCCCGAACTCGAGCATCACCGCGACGACGATCTGCGGTGCCTCCGCCGGCGCATAGCCCACGAACCAGGCATGATACTGATCCTTCGACTGCGCGTTCTGCGCCGTCCCCGTCTTCCCCGCGACGGTGATCCCCTGGAGGCGCGAGGCGGCAGCGGTCCCGGTGCCCACCACGCTCGTCAACGCGGTCTGCAGCGCCTGCAGCTGACGCGGAGCGAGCGAGAAGAGGCGCTCCCGTTCAGGCGCCCGTTGCACCACCTCGGGCCGGGCGGCCATCCCGTCGGTGGCGAGCGCCGTGTAGAACCGCGCCATGCTCACCACCGTCTGCGAGTTCTCCCCCTGCCCGATCGAGAGGTTGAGCGTGACCGCGTTGGTCCACCCCTGCGGACCGAAACGCTTGTCGTAATACGCCTTCGCCGGATCGGTCGGGAAGAGCGGCCGCGATTCCGCCGGTAGGTCGATCCCGCTGCGCGTCCGGGACCCGAGCGTGAGCCCCCCGGTGATGAGCCGTTGCAGGCCGATCTTGAGCCCCAGCTGGTAGAAGTAGGTGTCACACGAGTGCTCGATCGCCTGTGCCAGCGTCGGATCCCCATGCCCCTTGGGATCCCAGCACCCGAAGAACCGCGTCCCGAACTGATAGCCGCCGCGGCACGCCACCGGCATCCGATCATCGATATCGACGAGCCCCTGCTCCATCGCGATGATCGCGGTGGCCAGCTTCCAGATCGACCCCGGCGGATAGGTGCCCTTGATCGCCTTGTTGTAGAGGGGGCGCCGCGGGTCGGACTGCAGCGCCTCCCAATAGCTCTTCGGGATCCCGCCGGTGAATCGATTCGGGTCGAAGGTCGGGGCGGAGTGGAGGGCGAGCACGGCGCCGGTCATCGGCTCCATCACCACCACCCCGCCAATCAACGAATCCCCAAAGAGGCCCGCGACGAATCGTTGCAGGTCGAGGTCGATGTTGGTGCGTAAGGGTTCTGGCGATTCGGGGACCTGGTCGGTCCGCGCCACGGGCCGAACGATCCGCCCGCGCGCATCGACCTCCATGAACCGCGTCCCTTCCCGCCCGCGCAGCTGCCGCTCGTACTGCCGTTCGATCCCATCCTTCCCGATCAATTGCCCTGGCTTGTACGCCCCCAGGGCCGAGTCGGCGAGCTCCCGGTCGTTCACCTCCCCCGTGTAGCCCACCAGCGCCGACACCACCGGCCCGTCGGGATAGAACCGCTTGGGGGCCGACTGGACGATGAGCTCGGGGAACTCCACCCGTCGCTCCTCGAGCATCGCGACGAGCGTGGAGGGCGCATCGGTGAAGAGTACCGTCGGCCGCGACGGGTCGGTCCGATAGCGACGGATCGCGGCCCCCACCTGCTCCGGTGTGACTGGCGACAGCGCCCCGATCCGCTGCATCAACTCGCGGATCGCCCGCTCGCTTCGTGCCACCACCGAGATCGAATACCCGGGGACGTTCTCGGCGATGATCGCCCCATGCCGATCGGTGATCACCGCCCGCGCGGCCGGCAGCGGGATCTGTCGGAGGCGATTGTCCTCCGCGGCCAACGCATAGCGCGTATGCTGGAACACCTGCGTGCGGAAGAAGGCCAACCCGAGAACCAGCACCAGCCCTTGGATGATCAGGATCGCGACGCGCGCGCGACGTTGCACCTCATTCGGATGGAAGTTCATCGACGCCTCGGCCCCGGCGCCTCGGTGCGCGCGAACCCCAACAGCACCGCGCCGACCAGCGCCGTCACCATCGCGGAGAGGGGCGACCAGAGCCCGAGCTGGGCGGCGAGCCCGACTCCACGCAGCCGGCCCTCCGCCACGACCACCGCGACATCCACGAGATACTTTCCGAGCGCCACGAGCACCGTCCCGACCGCCACCGTCGCCCCGAAGAACCCCGTGCGGAACCGCGCGGCCGCATACCCGACCAGCGTGAGGGCGAGCGCTGCCGCCCCGAACGCCGCCGGCACCATCGCATCCATGATGATCCCGAGCCCACAGCCGATCACCGCCGCGAGCCCAGGCCGCACGCGCCACGCCACCAGCACCAGGGCGATCACCTGCCAATCCACCTCGATCCGCCACCCGAGGAGCGGACGCACCGTGTGATGGAGGAGGAGCAAGCCCGCAATCCCCAGCGCGAAGGTCAGTCGGCTCGGGATCGTCATGGGGCCGGCCAGAGGCTATCGACGCCGGCGGCGACGCGCGGGGTCGTCAGGACCATGACAGCGGTGAGATCCGCCGGACGGACGGCGGGCTGCACGAGATAGGTCCGCGACCACGTCCCCCCCTGCACGACCTCGCCCACCACCCGCCCGATCGGGATCCCCCGCGGGAAAACCCCCCCCACGCCCGAGCTCACGATCTCCGTCCCGACAGCGATCGAGTCCCGAAACGGCACGCCGCGCAGTTCCAGGAGGAAGGCATCGGAATCGTCGTCGGGGCGTGCGCTCACGATCCCGAATCCCACGCCGTCGCGCCCCGTGGCACTCACCCGCAGGTCGGGATGCGGCCAGACGATCGCGAGGCTCGTCCCCTCCTCCACCGCCGCGATCAATCCGATCACCCCCGTCTCCGCGACCACCGGGCTCAGGGGGGTGATCCCCTGCTGCGCCCCCGCCGCGAGGACCACGGTGTGCGCATCCCCCATCGCACGCCCCGGCACCGCCTCAGCCGCCACGAAGCCCCACTGAAGCGCCGCCCCGAGTCCGAGCAGGGCCCGCAACTGCGCATTCTCCGCTGCGACGGCGGGCAGGGCCTGCGCCTGACGGATCGTGCTGTCGGCGAGGCGGATCAGGGAGTCGTAGCTCGTGAGGGCCCGCTGCACGAGTCGGGTGCGGACCTGCAGGGCGGCGAGCGGGGCGACGACGCTCCCGCGGACCGCGCTCGCGGCGCGCTCCTGGGGCGCCGGCGAGAGCGGGCGCAGGACGATCGATGCGAGGACGCACGCCCAAACGAGCAGGCGATCGGTCCGCGTCTCCTCACCAGCGCCGCGCATCCCCGGCGCTCTCGGTCAGGTGGTGAGCACCGACCAGTACTTCTCCTCGTCGTCGAGGATGCGGCCGGTCCCGCGCACCACGCAGGTGAGCGGATCCTCGTCCACATGGATCGGCAGCCCCGTCTCCTGCGTAAGGAGCACGTCGAGCCCACGGATCAACGCGCCCCCGCCGGTCATCACGATCCCACGATCGACGATATCGGAGGCGAGTTCGGGGGGGGTGATCTCGAGCGCGCGCCGCACCGCGTTCACGATCTGCTGGATCGGCTCCTGCACCGCCTCACGGATCTCCACCGAATGCACGCGCACCGTCTTGGGGATCCCGGAGACGAGGTCGCGGCCCTTCACCTCCATCTCCCGCTCCTCGCCGAGGGGCGCCGCCGACCCGATCTGGATCTTGATCTGCTCCGCGGTCGGTTCCCCGATCAGCAGGTTGTACTGCTTCCGCATGAACTGCACGATGCTCGTATCGAGCTCGTCACCGCCCACGCGGATCGACGTGTCGGAGACCATCCCCGAGAGCGCGATCACCGCGATCTCCGTCGTCCCCCCGCCGATGTCGATCACCATGTTCCCCGTCGGCGTCTCCACCGGGAGTCCCACACCGATCGCCGCCGCCATCGGCTCGGCGACCATGAAGACCTCCTTCGCGCCCGCGCCGAGGGCGGAGTCGCGCACGGCGCGACGCTCCACCTCGGTGATCCCCGACGGGACACAGACGATCACCCGCGGCTTCACGCGGAACGGATGGTTCTTGATGATCAGCTCGAGGAAGAAGCGCAGCATCTTCTCGGTGATCTCGAAGTCGGCGATCACGCCGTCCTTCATCGGCCGTACCGCGAGCACCCCTTCCGGCGTGCGACCGAGCATCCGCTTCGCCTCGAGCCCGACCCCCTTGATCTTCTTCGTCTCCCGATCGATCGCGACGACCGACGGTTCGTTGAGCACGATCCCCTCGCCTTTCACGAAGACGAGGGTGTTCGCGGTACCGAGGTCCACGGCGATCGAATTCGCCGTGAGGAGCCCAGCGGGATTGAAGGAAGGCCAACGCATGATGGGGATCTGACGCCGGCACGAGGCCGGGAGGGGCGTCCGGGACAACGGGGGAAGAGGAAAACTACCCTCGGAAACCCTGATGCGACAGCCGCTTACGGCGGAGGGACCCGGTCCAGCCCGACCGGGGGTTCGAACCGGACCGGGTACTGCACCAGCTGCGCCACCGCGACCCCAGCCTTCCGCGCCGGGACGAACCGCCGGTCGGCGAGGCTCCGTCGGACCGCCTCCACGAACAGGGGATGGGTCGCCGAGACCACGCCGAAGGTATCCATCCGAATCTCGCCCGAGGCATCAACCACGAATTCCACCTCGACATCCCCCGGCATTCCCGCGTCGAAGAGCGAGTCCGGATAGACGGGCGCGACCTCCGTCCCCACGATCGCTCGCGCCGGCTCGTCCACGGCATCCGCCGTCCAGACCGTCGCCTCGGCCACCAATCGCGCAAGCACCTCGGCGGGGGTCGGTTCCCCACGCCGCACCCGACGCGACCGCTGGGCCTCTCCCTCGCGTGACCAGAGCACGATCGCCCCTCCGCTCGTCGACATCATCCGCCCCCCGGTGAACTGCGGCGGCACCGTCGCCGCGCCCGAGTAGATCTCCACCCCCGCGAAGCTCCGCACATCGAAGGCGTCAAGATCGAGCTCCGCCGCGGTCATGGGATTCCCATCGAGCCAGACCAACGGCGGGACCGTCGATCCACGGAACCGAAAGGCCGAGCGACCGCCACGCATCGGGATCACCTGGATGCCCGGCACCCCCCGGATCAGATCGGACATGCGCCGGAGATTGCGGCGGTCGATCTCCTCCCCGGTGAAGAAGCGCCCCATCCCCTGCGCGCGCCGCTGATAGAAGCCGGCGAGCGGACCGCGCACCTCTCGGCGGCCAGCGACGGTCACCGCCGGCAGCGGGACCGCGAGTCGACGCAGGGTGATCTCCAACGAGGCGGCGGCCGACAGCCCCGTGAGCCGGAGCGTGTCGGGGCGAAAGCCGAGCCGGCGGAAGACGATCGCCTCCGGCGGCGACCCTTCGAGCCCGCGCAGCTCAAACCGCCCCGCGAGATCGGTCTCGGCCAGCGGCGCCCCCGCAGGCAGCGGGACCCCGGCCGTGAGCGTGACCTCGACGCGGTCGATGCGCACCCCCGCGAGCGCACGCCCCAACTCATCGCGCACCACCCCGCTGCGAACGCCACCCTGGGCCGAAAGCACACCGGCGGCCAAGGTGCTCAGCACCCCAGCCGCCAGGAGGACCCGCCATGCGATGCGCTGCATGCCTACTTGGTGAACTGCTCCGGCGCGTGGTACTCCATCCCGAAGGCCTCGGCGACGCCCTGGTAGGTCACCTTGCCGTCGACCACGTTGAGCCCCTTGAGGAGCGCCCCATCCTCCCGGAGCGCCTGCTTCCACCCCTTGTTCGCCAGCTTGAGCACGTAGGGGAGCGTCGCGTTGGTGAGCGCGAGGGTCGAGGTGCGCGGCACCCCACCCGGCATGTTCGCCACGCCGTAGTGGATGATCCCGTCCACCGTGTACACCGGGTTCTCATGCGTGGTCGCCTTGATGGTCTCCACGCACCCCCCCTGGTCGATCGCGACGTCGACGATCACCGCGCCTGGACGCATCAGCTTGAGGTCCTCACGGCGGATGAGCTTCGGCGCCTTGGCCCCCGGCAGGAGCACCCCGCCGACGACGAGGTCCGCCGTGGCGATCTGCTCGAGGATGTTCTGCCGGTTGGAGAAGATCAGCTGCACGTTGGCCGGCATCACATCGCTGAGGTAGCGGAGACGCGGGAGCGAGGTATCCAGGATCGTCACCTTCGCGCCGAAGCCGGCGGCCATCTTCGCAGCGTTGACCCCCACCACCCCGCCACCGAGGATCACGACCTTCGCCGGCGGGACGCCGGGGACGCCACCCAAGAGCACGCCACGCCCCCCGTAGAGCTTCTCGAGGAACTTAGCCCCCTCCTGCACCGCCATGCGGCCGGCCACTTCCGACATCGGGGTGAGGAGCGGGAGCTCGCGCGAGGGGAGCTCGACCGTCTCATAGGCGATGCAGGTCGCCCCCGACTCCATGTGCGCCCGGGTCAGCTGCTCATCGGCGGCGAAATGCAGATAGGTGAAGATCGTCTGCCCCTTCCGCATCCGCGGCCACTCGACCGCGATCGGCTCCTTCACCTTCACGATCATCTCGGCCTCCTTCCAGACCGCATCCGCCGTCGGGAGGATCTTGGCACCGACCGCCACGTACTGGTCGTCACCGAAGCCCGAGCCGTCCCCGGCCCCCTGCTCCACGTAGACGGTGTGGCCGGCGGCGACGAGCGCCTCCGCCCCAGCGGGGACCATCGAGACACGATTCTCGTTGGTCTTGATCTCCTTCGGGATGCCGATCTTCATGAGTCTGTGAATGGCTTAGGTGGGTCCCAGTCGCAGGATCGTCTGACGAGCCGAGCCGTAGAAGTCTCGGCAAACGGCCGCCACTTCTCCAGAGGTCACGGCATCGACGCGCGCCAAGACCTCGTCCAACGGGCGATAGGGTTCGTTATAGATCGCGACGGCGGCCGCCCGATACATCCGCGCCGAGACGCTCTCCATCGAGAGGGTGATCTGCCCCTTGAGCTGCTGCTTCCCCATCGCGAGCTCATCCGCGGGGATCCCCTCACGCATCAGGGTATCGAGCTCCTCGCGCACCACCGACGCCGCCTCCTCGGCGCGCTCCGGGGCGCACCCCAGGTAGATCCCCTGCACCCCGCTCCCGGCCAGGAAGTGCTGATACGAATGCACGGAGTAGGCGAGGCCGAGCTCCTCACGGACCCGCTGGAAGAGGCGCGAGCTCATCCCCCCGCCGAAGAGGGTGTTCACGAGCATCAGCGGATACCGACGCGGATCGCCGTGCGGGACGATCGGATTCCCGAAGACGAGATGGAGCTGCTGGGTGTCGCGCTCGACCGCATGTTCCCCGGGCGCGACCGGACGGGCCGGCGGGACCGGCACCCTCATCGCACTCCCCCCGGGGAGGTCACCCCATCCCGCGGCGAGCAACACATCGACGAGCTGCTCATGCGAGCAGTTCCCTGCCGCGGCGACGATCACATTGCTCGCCCGGTATGCATGGTCGTGCAACGACCGCAGGTCGGCGAGCTCGAGCGCGCCGACCGACTCCTCGGTCCCGAGGATCGAATACCCGAGCGGGTGCTCGCCCCACAGGCGCTCGTTGTGGAGCTCGAACACCATGTCATCGGGCGTGTCCTGCACCATCGCGATCTCCTCGAGGACCACCCCCCGTTCGAGGTCGAGGTCCGCCTGCCGGAGCGCCGGACGGAAGATCAGGTCCAGCAGCACCTCGGCCGCCTGCGGGAGGTGCTCGTCGAGCACGCGCGCCTGATACGAGGTGTGCTCGCGGCCGGTATAGGCATCGAGCGACCCCCCAAGCGACTCAAGCGAGAGGGCGATCTCCTTCGCTGACCGGGTCTCCGTGCCCTTGAAGACGAGATGCTCGAGGAGGTGCGAGACCCCCATCAACTCGCGCGGCTCGTGGATCGAGGCCGAGCGGACCCAGGCCCCCAATGCAACCGACCGCACTCCCGGCATCTGCTCCGAGAGTACGGTCAGTCCATTCGGCAGGACGGTCCGCTGAACGCCGCGCTCGGCGGCGTCAGTGGCGGACGTCGGGGTCACTCGCGGGAACGGCCTCCGCGCCCGCCACGGGGACGATCCCCGCGGGGACGGCGCTCGCCTCCCTCGCTCCCCTCCTACCACCTGCGTCTTCGATTGCCTCTCAGACC
>JBMTXT010000032.1:0-16794 GCA_049453775.1 Gemmatimonadaceae bacterium
GGGGGGGGGGGGGCCCCCCGCCCCCGCCCCTAGGGCCGATACCCCGGGCCCCGCACCACCTGGCCCGGCTTCGCCCCGGTGTGCGTGCCGCCGCGCACCACCGCGACCCCGTTCACGAACATGTCCCGCACCCCGACCGAGAGCTGATGCGGCTGTTCGAAGGTCGCCAGGTCGGCGATCGTCGCCGGATCGAAGACGATCACATCGGCCTTGAGCCCGACCTTGAGCACGCCACGATCGGTGAGGGAGAGCCGCGTCGCCACCGCCGAGGACGCCTTGCGCACCGCATCCTCGAGGGTGAGCACCCCCTCCTCGCGCACATACTTCCGGAAGATCCGCGGGAAGTTGCCGTAGGCCCGCGGGTGCGTGGAGCCCCGCGCCGTCGCGGGATCCTGCGACCCCGCATCGGTCCCGAACTTCATCCACGGCTGCCGCAGCTGGAGCCGCATGTTCTCCTCACTCATCAGGAAGAGGATCTCCCCGAGCCCGAGCGACTCGGCCACGTTGAGGTCGATGATCGCCTCGGGCCAGGAGCGGCCGAGCGCGGCCGCGATCTCCGAGAGCCGCTTCCCCTCGAAGCGCTGGAATTCGGGCTTGCGGAAGCCGACGACCATGACGCCCTCGGGCCCCGCGATCTCACAGAGGTTCTCATAGCCGGCGTCCTGCGCCTGCATCTCCGCGACCATCGTCGCGCGCAACGTCGGGTCTTTTAGCCTCTCTAAGAGCCTTCCGCCTTCCGCATATTTTGGCGGGATACAGCTCGCGAAGGAGTTCGCCCCCGCCGGATAGAGATACATGTTGGCCTGCACATCCTGGCCCGCCGCACGCGCCGAGTCGATCTTCGCGATCGCGAGCGGCATCTTGGGCCAGTTGCGGGGGCCGCTCGCCTTGAGGTGATAGATCTCGACCGGGACGCCCCCCTCGCGCCCGATCCGCAGCGCCTCGTCCATCGCCTCGAGGAACTTGTCCCCCTCGCTCCGCATGTGCGTGATGTAGACCCCGCCGTACGGCGCCATCGCCCGCGCGGCATCGATCAACTCCTCGGTGCTCGCGTAGGTGTTGGGCGGATAGATGAGCGCGCTCGCGATCCCGAACGCCCCGTCGCGCATCGCGCGCCCCACCATCGCCCGCGCGGTGTCCCGCTCGGCGGGGGTGAGCGCCCCCGCTTCCTCCCCCTTCACGTATCGGCGGAGCGTGCCATCGCCCAGGAAGGAGCCGATGTTCTGCGACGCCCCCCGGGCGACCATGTAGTCGAGCCACGCACCGAACCCCCGCGGACCGGCGAAGCCCCCGAGGATCCGTCGCATCGCGGTGTCCGACTCCGCGGCCAGGATCCGATCGTTCACCGGGCCATAGGAGGACCCCTCGCCATGGATGGCGGTCGTGATCCCCTGCATCACCATGGAGAGCGCGAGCCCGTTGCCGCGGAGGTAGTGGGAGAGCGAGTGCGCCTGGATGTCGATGAACCCCGGCGCGACCACCTGACCGGTCGCATCCACGCGCTGCGCGGCCCCGGCGTCGCGGAAGGCGCCGCGCGGGCCGATCCCCGCGATCCGGTCGCCGCGGATGGCAAGGTCGCCGTAGAACCAGGCGGCCCCGGTGCCGTCCACGATCCGGCCGTTCTCGATCACGAGGTCGTAGGCGGGGGCGCCGACCGGTCCGGTGGCGGGGGGCCGAGCCGGCGCGCAGGCGGCGGCCAGGGCGGCGAGGGCGAGGAGGGCGGGGAGGAGGGTGCGCGGCATGGGGCGGGGCGGTGAAGGGTCGCTCCCGCGAATGTACGCCGCCTCGTTCCGCCCCGCCCCGTCGGTGATAGAATACACCCCATGACCTCCCCGTCCGCCCTGACCCCGCCCACCCCCCTCGGCGAGACCGAGGAAGAGAAGGAGGCGCGGCGCCGTGAGAAGGAGGCGCGCAAACTCGAAGAGGCGCGCGGTCTCCTCGACCCCGAGTCGCGCTATAAGGCGCTCTACAACGCCTTCCGCGCCACGCAGGACCTCATCGAGATGGGGGACAAGAAGGCGCGCTTCGCGCTGGTGATCATCAGCGTGCTCAATGCGGTGGCCCTCCTCCTCTTCGTCCGCGGGGGGGAGAACCTCCTCCCCACGGTGGGCCCCTGGGCGACGGTCATCCATCTGGAGATCGGCGCCTACGTGGTCGGGACCATCTACTACATCTGGCAGGCGATCGACGCGCTCCGTCCACGGGGGATCGTCATCCCACCGGAGGCCTCGCTCCCCTCGGCGATCGCGCCGGGCGCCTCGATGCGCGTCCTCTTCTACGGCGACGTGGTCGCGCGCAGCCGCGAGAACTACCGCCGTGTCTGGGACGAGCTGCGCATGGACAATCTGCAGACCGAGCTCGCCGATCAGGTCTACACCCTCGCGAAGATCAATCAGAGCAAGTACGAGGCCCTCACCCGCCTCTACAGCGGGGTCGCGGTGATGACCGCGATGCTCGGCGGGATCATCGCCACGATCGGGGCGTACCGCCTCTGGCCATGAGCGCGCCGCGCTGGGCCGCCGCGCTCCAGCGCTGGGCGCGCCACGCCTCGGAGGACCTCGCCGGTGGGCCCCGCCCCTGGCGCTTCGCGACGGTCATCAATCTGCAGAAGGGGGCGACCTTCCTCGTCCTCGGCGCCTGCCTCTGGTACTACGGCGCCACCGGGGCGCCGGCCTGGACCTACCTCGCGCTGCATGGGAGCTATGGCCTCGTCTGGCTGCTCAAGGACGTCGCCTTCCCCGATCCCAAGTGGCAGGTGCGCGTCACCATCGCCGGCGGACTCGCCGCGTTCTGCTTCGTGCTCGGCCCCTACTGGGTGATGGGGTGGCTCCTCCTCTCGGGGCGCGTCGTCCCGCGCTATCCGCTCGCTGAGCCGGTCTGGCTCGCGCTCTGCACCTCGCTCTGTCTGCTCGGCGTGGCCCTCATGATCGCCGCCGACGCGCAGAAGTACTTCACGTTGCGGGAGCGGAAGCAGCTCATCACCGATGGGGTGCACCGCTACATCCGGCACCCGAACTATCTGGGGGAGATGCTGATCTACGGGAGCTTCGCCCTCGTGGTCTGGCACTGGATCCCGGCGGCGATCCTCGCCTGGGTCTGGCTCGGCGTCTTCCTGCCGAACATGGTGATGAAAGAGGCGTCGCTCGCCCGCTATCCCGAGTGGGCGGCGTATCGCGCGCGGAGCTGGTGGCTGATCCCCGGAGTGCTCTGATGACGTTCGCTCGACGATCCTCGCGTGCCATGCGCATGACGCTCGGGCTCTGCCTCGCGGCGCTGGTGCTCGCGTGCGACACCCCCACGAAGGCCGACGATCCGCAGATCCTCTCGATCGTCGCCGCGACCACGGTGAATCCCCTCGCGCGGATCGTGACGGTGACGCTCGCCGAACCCGGCCGCGCGCGCCTCACCTGGGGCGCCCCCGGGACCCCGGTCCTCACCCTCCTCGGCGATTCGCTCTCTCTCACGCATCGCTTCGTGGTCACGCGGCTCCGCGCGAATACGAGTTACACGCTCGAGGCGCAGGTCGAGAATTCGAGCGCCGCCCCCGTGCGCACCCCGCTCGAGATCGGCGCGATGCCGCCGAATCTCGCCGCCGCCACCTTCACCGCGACCGGGACGCCGACCGCACCGGTCGCGGTCATCGAGATCACGAGCGCCACCGGACTCGCGGGGCTCGTGATGGTCGAGGAGGGACGGATCGTCGGCCATCTCCCGATCTCCTCGGGCTCGCTCTTCGGCGCGACGCGACGCGCGAATGGGCAGTTCGTCCTCTTGGATCCGCTGCATGGGCTCGTGGTGCAGAATGCGGCCGGGGAGGAGATCACCCGTCTCCCGCATCCGAGTGCGACGGTCCCCGCGCCATACGGGCGGATCCATCACGATGTGATCGCCACCCCGCGGAACACGATCCTCTTCATCGCGAACGAGACGCAACTCGTCGGCGCCGACTCGATCGTCGGCGAGGCGCTCTGGGAGTGGACCCCGGAATCGAATGCGATCGTGAAGCGGTGGAGCAGCTTCACCGAACTCGACTGGAACACGCTCCGGGGATCCCGCTCGACGCCGGGGAATTGGCTCCATGGCAACGGGATCAATGTCGGCCCGCGGGGGAACGTGCTCATGTCGCTCCGCAACGCCGATCACATCATCTCGATCGCCCCCGATTGGTCGGGCATCGAGTGGCGCTTGGGGGGGCCGACCGGGACGCTCACCCTCCCCGAGGCCGATCGCTCGTGGGGGCAGCACTATGTCTCCGAGCCCGTGGCGGGGCGCGTCCTCGTCTTCGACAACGGCTTCGATCGCCCCGGCCCCGCCTTCTCGCGGGCCATCGAGTACGCGATCGATCCGGTGGCCCGCACCGCGAGCAAGGTCTGGGCGTATCGCCCCACCCCGGACATCTACGCCGCCCTCGTCGGCTCGGCGCGGCGCCTCAGCAATGGGAACACCGTCGCGCTCTTCGGGATGCTCGCGGGGCAGAGTGCCTCCACCGGCCCGATCGTCGCGCATGAGGTGACGGTCGCGGGCACGGTGGTTTGGACCCTCACCGCAGGCGGCACGCTCACGCGACTCTACCGCCTGACCCCGATGCGCACGATCGCGGGCGAGGTGCCTGGCACCTTCCGCGCCGCGAAGTAGCACCGCTGATGCGACGCGAGGCCTCCCCTGGGTCGGTCGCACTCGCGCGCGCGCTCTCCAAGCTCGGGGTCTGCTCGCGGAGCGAGGCCGAGCGATTGATCCGAGCGGGGCAGGTGTGCGTCGATGGCCGCGTGGTGCGAGACCCGATGCACCGCATCACCCCCGAGTCGGCGGCGCTCGAGGTGGCGGGAACGAAGGTCGGGGCCGCCACTAAGATCTATCTCGCGCTGAACAAGCCCCGCGGCGTCGTCACCACGCGCAAGGATCCCCAAGGACGCTCGACGGTCTATGACCTCCTCCCGCGCGATCTCCCCTTCGTCGGTCCGGTGGGGCGCCTCGATCAGGCGAGCGAGGGGCTCCTCCTGCTGACCAACGACACCGCCTGGGGGGCGGCGCTCACCGATCCCGCCTCACAGGTCGAGAAGACCTATCATGTGCAGGTCACGGGGATGCATGACCCCGCGCGACTCGCGCGGCTGCAGGCCGGTGTGATCGATCCGGAGACCGGTGAACGCCTCACCGCCAAGTCGATCACCCTGCTGCGTGAAGGGTCACGCAGCAGTCATTGGCTCACGATCGTCTTGGACGAAGGGAAGAATCGCCAGATCCGGCGATTGCTCGCGGCGGAAGGGCTCGAGACCAAGCGCCTCATCCGGATCGCCATCGGGCCCCTCCCCCTGGGCGAGCTCCCCAAGGGGGGATGGCGTCCCCTGACGCACGCGGAGGTGCGCGCGCTCCGCTGAGCACACGCACCTCCCAGCTCCACTCAGCTGATCGGCTTCGGCGCGCGCGCGGGCTTGGTCCCGTTCAGCTTCGGCCGCGGGCCATTCCCCACATCCACCGTGAGGTCCTTCAGGAAGTTCGTGATCCGCGCATAGTGCGGATAGTCGATGAACTCCGCCTCGTCGCTGCGCTGGTGGTAGTCCCCATGCAGCCCGGTGAAGAAGAAGGCGATCGGGACCCCCTGCCGCGCGTAGTTGATGTGATCGCTGCGCCCGTAGAGGTTGTTGTAGCCGGCCCAGGCGATCGGATCGTCGAACTTGTAGTCCAACGCGAGCGGCTTCCCCTGCTTGGCGTTCGTCGTCTTCACCTGGTCACCCAGGTCCTTGGAGTCGAAGTACGATCCGATCACCCCGACGAAGTCATCGCCCCCACCGGGGAGATCCTCGGCGCGCCCACGCCCGATCATGTCCACATTGATCGTCGCGACGATCGAGTCGAGCTGCACCGTCGGGTGCCGCACGAAGTACGCCGAGCCCACGAGCCCCCCCTCCTCGCCGGTGTGCCAGATGAAGAGGGTCGAGCGCTTCGGCTTCACCGGCATCGCGGCGATCGCCTCCGCCACCTCGAGTACGCCCATGGAGCCCGAGCCGTCGTCGTCGGCGCCGTTGTTGATCGAGTCGAGCCGCGCCACCGGATGCACCTTGCGGATGCTGTCCATGTTGACCTTGAAGGCCTGCAGCACCTCGATGGTCGGGTTCCGCATCTCGTTCTTCAGCATCCACGCCATGCGCAGGTCGTTGAAGGCCTTGAGCGAGTCCTTGTCGACCGGGGTGGTGAAGCCCACGTGATCGTTGTGCGCCCCGATCGCCACATACTCATGGCGCAGCGCGGGGTCGCTCCCGGGGATCACCCCGATCACATTGCGCCCGAACTCCGACGGCACACTGGTGAAGTGGAGCGAGGCGTTCACCGTGCGCCCCAATGTGCCGGCGGTGAGCCCGTCGAGCGAGGCGCGACCGAAGAGCTTCGCCGCCCCCGCGCGGGTGAGTCGGAGCTGCGCGGCGGGGTTGAGCGCCGCGACCTGTGCCTTGAGGAGGGCGAGCGAATCGACCGGAGCGGCCGCGGCTCCCGCCGGCGCCGGCGCGGCGGGCGCGCCGCGCACCGCGGCGAGCTGCGTCGCCACCGTGGGCTCGTTGATCGCCTTCCGCTGCGCCGGCGTCAGGTCATCGAGATCGACCACCGCCACCGCGGCGGCCTGCGCGAACCGATCCGGGCCTGGCGCCCCCATCCGCCCACCGAACGCCACCGGCCCACCCGCGGCCCGACGCCCCGGCTGCGGGAGGAGCACCACGACCTTCCCCGCCGCCTGCGCCGCGGAGATCTGCGTCGTGGTATCGCCCTGCGTCCCGCCGAAGATCACCGGCGCATCGGCGATCGGACGCGGCGCGCGCTGCCCGGGCACCGCGACGACCTCCTCGTTCCACCGGAGCGGCGTCCCCTCGGCCGCGACCCGCGAGCTCGGCTCGTACCGGCGGAGATGATAGGGCAGCGTCTGGAAGTAGCTCCCGTTCTCCCCCGCCGGCTGGATCCCCAGCCGCTTGAGCTCGGCCGCGATGTAATCGGTCCCTTTCTTATTCCCGTAGCGCCCCACCTGACGCCCCTGCATCGAGTCGTCGGCGAACTGATAGAGACGGATCTGCAGATCTCGCACGGTGATCGCCGCCGCCGTCGGGGCGGGGCGGACGCGCGGAGGATTCCCGTAGCGATTCACCCCCTGCGCGCTGAGGAGGGCAGGGAGGAGGAGCAGCGCGGTGCACGAGCCGATGCGAAGTGATGAGGAGCGCATGAGCGGAACGGTGGTGAGAGGGAGAGCCAACAGGGCGATCGCGCCCTATGAAAAGAATACGGCAGCACGGGGTCGAGCGTTCGCTCCGACCCCGCGCCGGTCAGTCCCGATGTTCGGCCAGCCCCGCCAGCCGGTAGTCCGCTGGGACCACCTGGGTGACGGTCTGCCGGAACCGCCCGACCCCGTAGGGCCAGAGGGTCGAGTTCCGGCCGGTGCGGTCGAGATACCAGCTCTGGCACCCCCCGCGCTGCCAGACGGTGTTGCGATGCCCCGCGTCGATCCGCGCGACATACCGCGCCTGCGCCTCCGCGGTCGGCTCCGCGGTCTGCGCCCCGCTCAGGGCCAGGAGATCGAAGAGCCCGTTCAGATGCTCGCACTGCGCCTCGAACATCATCAGCACCGACGAATGCCCGAGCCCGGTGTTGGGGCCATTGAGCAGGGCGAGGTTCGGGAATCCCGCGACGGTGGTCCCTAGGTAGGCGGTGGGGCTCCCCGCCCAGATCTCACCGAGCGACCGCCCCTCGCGCCCACGGATATGCGGCGCCAGCGGGGGATCGGTCGGCCGGAACCCCGTCGCGAGGAGCAACACATCCACCTCGTGCGCGGTGCCATCGGCGGTGACGAACCCTGTGGGCGTCACCTGCGTGACGGCCTGATCGACGAGCGTCACGTTGGGCTGCGACATCGCCGGGTAGTAGTCGTCGGAGAGGAGGAGCCGCTTGCACCCGATGTCGTACCGCGGGGTGAGCCGCGCGCGGAGCTGCGGGTCACGCACCTGCCGCGCGAGATGCCGCCCGAGGATCCCCTGTGCGAGTCGCCGCGCCCACCGATGCCGGAAGGGGACGAAGAGGATCTCATGCCGCAGATACTGCAGGCCGCGCGCGAGGCGCTGCATGAGCGGGACCTGCGCGTAGAGCGCCCGCCGCCAGGCGGGGATCGCCCGATCGTGCCGCGGGATCACCCAGGCCGGCGTCCGCTGCACGACCTTCAACTCCCTCACCTTCGGCTGGATCGCGGGGATCACCTGGATCGCCGAGGCCCCGGTACCGATGATCGCGACGCGCTTCCCCTCGAGCGCGATGCCCTCATCCCACTCGGCGGTATGAAAGCAGGGCCCCGCGAACGAATCCAACCCCGGGATCGCCGGTCGCACCGGATCGCTCAACGCCCCCGTCGCGACGATCAGATGCTCCGCCGCCCACGCCCCACTCGTCGAGCGCACGAGCCACCGCTGCGCCTCCTCGTCCCAGCGCGCGTCGGTGACCTCCTCGCCATACCGGATATGCGGCCCCACCTCGTACTCGGTGGCCACGCGCTGGAGATAGCGCGCGATCTCCGCCGATCCGGCGAAGGTGCGGCTCCAGTCGGGGTTCGGTGCGAAGGAATAGGAGTAGAGCACCGACTCCACGTCGCAGGCGCATCCGGGATAGCGATTATCGCGCCAGGTCCCGCCGAGTGAGGCGCCGCGCTCGAGGATCACGAACTCCCCGATCCCGCGTGCGCGCAGCATGATCGCCGCGTTGATCCCGGCGAACCCACTCCCGACGATGAGCACGCGCACCGCGCGCTCGGACGAACCCTGCTCGTGGATCATCCCTGCAGTGTAGCGCGCCTGGCGAATTGGTACAGGGGCCACCCCGCCGCGATCAGGACCGCCCCCCATACCAACGCCTCGGCCCCCGCCCCGTAGAGCGCGAGGAGCGAGAAGATCGCTCCCCCGAGCGTCGCCCCCATCAACGAGAGCGACCGTGGGAGTCGCCCCTCGCGCAAGAACCGCACCGCGGCCGCGAGGCAGAGCAGGTAGAGCGAGATGTTCGTCGCCGTGGTGATCAGCGCGGCGAAGGCGAAGGCCGAGCGCGCGGTGAAGGCGGCGACGATCAACACCGCCGTCACCGCCCCGCCGACGAGATGGGGGAGCGTCGGGGCGCCGAAGGCGTTGCGGAGGGCGAAGCGCCGCGGGAGGATCCCCTGCGAGGCCATCGAGGCGGTGAGCTCCCCACCGATCAACACGAAGCCGTTGAGGGCGCCGAAGCAGCTCACCACCGCGCAGAGCGCGACCGCATCACCCGCCCATCCGCCGAACCCCCGCGCGACGAACGCCGCGAGCGGGGCATCGGAGCGGCCGACGCCGGGGAGCAGGAAGGTCACCCCACAGGTCGCGAGGATCCCGACCACCCCGGTGAGCGCCGTCCCATACATCGTGGTCTTCGGCACCACCCGCTGTGCGTCGGCGATCGCCTCGGCGGGGACCGCGACACTCTCCACCCCGAGCATCGCGTAGAGGATCAGACTCATCGCGGGAAGGAGCAGGGCCCCGCTGACCGGCGCGGGCTCGGCGAGCGTCACCGCCGCGGCGCCGTCGCGCCCCACGAGCGCGAAGGTGAGCCCGATCACCGCGATGAGCGGGAGGAGCTTCACCACGGTCGAGACCACCTGCACATCCCCGCCGCGTCCCCGCAGGTTGGCCACGAGGACCGCGCCGAGTGCGGCGAGCGCGATCGAGAGGCGGATCGTCGGGCTCGTCGCCGGGAGGAGCCGCGAGAGGTACTCCACGCCGGAGATCGCGAGGGTCGCATTCGCCGCGAAGATCGAGATCAGGTAGCCCCACGACCCCACGAAGGCGGCGCGCGGTCCCACCCCGCGCGTCATGACGCCGTGCACCCCACCGGCTTCCGGGAGATGCGCCGCGAGCTGCGCGAAGACCCAGGCCATGCAGAGCGCCCCCGCGATGGCTAAGAGCCAGGCCGCGACCGCGGTCCACCCGAACCGCGCCATCTCGCGCGGGAGCATGAAGATCCCCGCCCCGATGATGTTCCCGACCACCAGGGCGGAGGCGGTCCAGACCCCGAGCTGGCGGGGGGCCGCCGCGGCGCCGCTCACGCCGTAGGCGCGGGCTCGAAGACGCGATCGCACATGATCGCGCAGAGCTGCAACACCTGCGCGTCGGCGAGCGCGTAGCGCACGTACATCCCGTCGCGTGCGCGCGAGAGGAAGCCCGCGGCGTGCAGCACCTGGAGATGCTTGGAGAGATTCGCCTGCGAGAGCCCGGTGCGCTCCACGAGGGCCCCCACATGGAGCGGCCCCTCCTTGAGCGCGTGCAAGATGCCCAGACGCGCCGGCTCCGCGAGGGCGCGGAACCGGTTCGCCACCGACACCAACAACGCCGGGGTCGGGGAGTGCGTCAGGGCGGCAGTCACTTGGCCTGCGAGACCTCGGTCGGGAGGAGCTTGATCACGATCAGGAACAATACCCCGACCACCACCGCCACCACGAAGGGCGACTGATGCGTCACGTCGGCGAGGGTGATCTTCCCGAAGTCCATCACCTTCACGAGCGGCGCGATCAGGACCGAGTAGACGAGCGTGAAGACGAAGGCCCCGACGATCCCGCCGAGCACCGCGACCATCGCGTCCTTCCGCCCCTCTCCCATCCCGACCACCGAGGTCCCCGGGCAGTACCCACCCACCCCGAACCCGACCCCGAACACGAGCCCACCAAGGAGCACGCCGAGCACATAGGTCGGCTTGATGTCCCAGTGCAGCAGGGAGGGGACCACGAGCGAGAGCCCGTAGACGAGGATCATCCCCACCGCCATGGTGAGGGCCATGAACTTGATCACCGAGAGGTTCTCGAGCCGCAGGTTGCGGACGATCATCCCCGGGCTGGAGGCGCGGACGCGCTGGATGAAGAAGCCCATCGCGATCCCGACGAGCGTGGCATAGAGTGGCGTCATGGCTTAGGCCCTCGTCGCCTGATGGCGACCCTTGAGTGTCTTGGCGGTGAAGATCCCGGTGGCGAAGACGCCTGCGGCGAAGATGAACCCGCTGATCGAGAGCTGCGTGATCCCCGAGATGATGTGGCCGCTGGTGCAGCCCCCCGCGATGCGCGCGCCGAAGACGATCAGGAACCCCCCGATGAAGGCGTCGCGATAGCGCCGCGCCGGGGTCTTTTCGCTCGGGTGGATCATCTCACAGGCCGGCGCCTTCTCGCGGTTCATCCGCGCGCCGAGGAGCCCGCCGAAGAAGAGCCCGATCAGCACATAGGTCTCCCCCTTGGCGAAGAGGTGGCCGACCTTCTGGATGTACGCATTCGACTCGGCGTAGCCCGGCGCCACCGCGCCGAGGATCTCGCCGATGAACCGCGGGTAGGTGCCCGAGACCCCGATCGGGCCCCAGGCGAGGATCGAGAGGGCACCGAGGATCCCGAACAACACCCCGTAGAACGCCCAGGGGGCGAATCGGTGCTTTGACGCGGCGGCCGCACCTGATGCGGAAGAACTCATTTCATGCACTCCAGGAGGAAAGGTGGGGGGAAAGAGCTCAGCGCGAGGCGCCGACCTCGTCGGACCAGACGAACCGATCCACATACGGCATCTTTACGGCTCGTAAGCTTTCAGCATTCAGCTTTAAGCTTTTAGCAATGACGCCCTCCTCAGCGAGCAGGTAGGCGCTCAAGGCGTACACCTGATCGTCCGAGAGCGACCCCGGCGCCGTCAACGGCATCGCCCGCTTGATGTAATCGAACAACGTCGTCGCGTAGGGCCAATAGTTCCCGATCGTGTGCGGGAGCTTCGCGTCGTCGGCGAACGTGAACCCTTCCGCGTTGGCGTCACGCCCGAGCAACCGCGGGAAGGCCGGCAGCATCCCGCGCCCATCCGCCGCATGACACATCGCACATTGCTGCGCATACAGCACCGCCCCCTCGGCCGCCGTCCCGCTCCCGGCCGGGAGCCCGGTGCCCTCGGCGTCGATATCGGTATCCATCTTCGCGAGGAGTGCCTTGTCGGCCGCGCGCCCGAGCCCGAGCCGCGCCCCCTCCATCGGCCCGAACGCCGCGTAGTCGGCGCCGACCATCGCCGCGCCCCCACTCGAGGGCGCAGACGAACCACCGCACGCGACCATCACGCCAGACAATCCCACGAGAGCAATCAAAGAGAAGCGCATCGCTCAGGTCTCCCCATGGAAGAAGACCTTTCCCGTCCGCTCCACCTTCCACCCGACGATCTGGTTGAAGTGGTAGTCGGTCCCGATCCCGCGCTTGGCCAGCAACGCCGTGCGCGTCGGCTGCACCTCACCCGTCTCATCGGTCGCGCGGCTCAGGAGGATCGCCTCATCCCCCGTCCACTCCCACATCGTCTGGAAGCGCACCGCCGCCTTGGGCCGTACCTCGCCCAAGAGCTCGGCGTCCGCCCATGACTTGCCGCCATTCGTCGACACCTCCACGCGGGTGATCCTCCCCCTGCCAGTCCACGCGAGCCCATTCACGCTGTGCCACCCGCGCCCCTTCACCTCGCGCGGATACCCCGGCGTGGTGATGATCGACTTGGGCTGCTGCACGAAGGTGAACATATCGGCCTTATGATCCAACCGCGGGTCGGTGTACTTCGACGTCTCCCACCGCGTCATCCAGGGCGCCATCCCGAGCTCGATCCGGCGCAGCCACTTCACATTGATGTTCCCCTCCCACCCGGGGAGGAGGAGCCGCATCGGATACCCCTGCGCCGGACGGAGCGGCTCCCCGTTCTGCGCCCAGACGATCATCGCATCGTCATATGCCTTCGCGATCGGCACCGAGCGCGTCATCAAGCAGGCATCGCCCCCCTCGGCCAAGAACCACTTCGCCTTGGGGCTCGCCCCCACCTCACGGAACAGGGTCGCGAGCGGGACCCCCGTCCACTCCGAGGTGCTGATCATCCCCGAGACCTTCTGCGGGGTCATCTCCGGCTTGGGGTCGCGATACGAGGCACGCCCATTCCCCGAGCACTCGATGAAATAGGTCCGCACCACCTGCGGGAAGCGCTTGAGATCATCTAGCGTGAAGGTCAGCGGACGATCCACCAACCCATGGATCGTGAGCGTATGCCGCTCCGGATCGATCGCCGGGATCCCCGCGTGATGGCGCTCGAAGTGCAGGTCACTCGGCGTGATCACCCCGGTGAGATCCTGCAGCGGGGTCAGCGAGTTACCCACTGTCTCGCCGTAGGGCGCGCGGGTCGGCGTCTCGAAGGGGGAACGCGTCCCCACCTGCGTGGTCGCGCCCCCCTGCAGCTTGGTCGGATCGGCGGGGACCACCGGCCGCGCCGGCGCCGCCTCCTGACCATCCACGCTGAGCGGAAGCCCCGCGATCACCGCGCCGCCGAGTGCACCGGCGGCGCCCACGAGGAGATCACGCCGCGTGACGCCGGTCGGTGCCGCGGTCGCCGCCGGCGTCTCAGAAGTTGTCGTCTTGCTCATGCGTGGTTCAGCGCGACCCGCGCCCGATCACCGGCGGATTCGGGACGATCGAGCCCTTGGGGTTCGCGCGCGGCAGGAGCGGCGGCGGATTGAACGCCGCGTGGCCTACCGTGTTGTACGGCACATCCTTCGGCGCGCCCCCCATCGGCCAATCGAGTTCCTTCCCCGGCGAATCGGGCCGCGGCTTGGAGTTGATGTACGCCGAGAGGTCGAACGCTTCCTGCGGCGTCAACGACTTGGGCGCCGTCTGCGGCATGTTGTGCCAGATGAAGCTCGCCGCGCGCTCGAGGCGCGCCATCGAGGCGCCGATCGAGTACGACTTCGGCCCCCAGAGGGCGGGGAAGGCGCGGTCGACCCCGGCGCCATCGGCGCCATGGCAGGCGACGCAGGTCTTCTCCACGTAGAGCTTCTCCCCGCGCGCGATATCCCCCACGAGGGTGTCCTTCATCGAGACGAGCCCATCGTGCCCGGTGATCTTGGTCCCCGTCGGCACGTCGTACGAGATGAAGGCGAGATACGCCAAGATGTCGGTCATTTCGCGGCTTCCCACCGGGATCGCATTCCCCGCGAGGGAGCGGGTGAAGCAGTAGTTCACGCGATCGGCGAGGGCGATCACCGTGCCGGAGCGCCCCATGTACTTGGGGAAGCGCGCATGCGAGCCGGTGAGCGGCCCCGCATCGGGATCGAGCCCATCGTCCTGATGGCAGCTCGTGCAGTTGAGGTTGCCGCCGACGTAGGCTGGGAGACTGTCCGGCGTGTGGCGGAGGAGGTAGAGCCCGCGCTTGATCGAGGCCCCCATGGAATCGGCGGGGATGTCGGCCTCGCGCTTGGGGGTCCAGTTGGCCTCGGTGAAGACGGTGGCCACACCGGTGTCCTTGGCGGTATCACCGCCGCAGGCGGTGAGGAGGAGGGCGGCGCCGGTGAGCGCGAGGAGGGACGAGCGGTGCATCGGGGAACTCCGTTCCGGGGGACCGAGGGGTGGGGCGGGGAACCTTATGACTCCTTGGTTATACGGCTCCCCGCCCGACCCCGCAAGTAGACCCCGCGGTCCTACCGGTCCCGCCTAGTGCTTCATCAACCCCGTCACGCTCAGCTCCACATTGTGCGACGCCCGGATCCCCCAGACCCCGTCCGTCGACGCCAACTTGTCCGCCCCGGTGAACTCGGCCTTCTCGAGCGTCTTCACCACCTGGTTGTTCACCACGCAGCTCGCCTGGCCCCCCTTCACCCGCCACCCTACGGTGTTGGTGGCCTCGCCGTTCGCATCGGCCTTCCGGATCGCCGGGTGCGCGGTGGTGTTCACCAGCGTCGTCACCTTCTCCCCACGGAAGGTCTTGATCGCGTAGGTCCCGGTGCCGTAGACGATGCAGTACATCAGCGTCTCGCTCTGGGACTCGAGCCCCTGCCCGCCGATGAAGATCCCGTACGAGTGCGGGTGCGAGGCCGCCATCTTGTGCTCCTTGAAGGTCCCCATCACCTCGTAGTCCCCGCTGAGCGCATTCGCCGGGTTGTAGAAGATCCCCGCGGGCCCGACCGAGACCCGATACCCGCGCCCCTCGGCGGCGAACTTGGAATCGGTGATGGTCTTCCCCTGCGAGAGGGGGCGACGGTCCACGCGCCCCTGCCACCCGGCGACCTTGATCCCGCCGTCCTTCACGGAACGGTCGGCGTCCTGCGCGGTGAGGGCGGGGGCGAGGGTGGCGAGCAGCGCGAATGAGGCGAGCCAACGGGTCATGACGGATCTCCAAAGGGGTGGACGCGTGGATACCCCTCTATAGAAGCAGGGGGTCCCGCGCCGGACAAGGCGCTGGGCGGGGCGCCGGGCCAGACCCCGCCCCATATTCCGACCTATGTCGATCGACCGGCGCACCTTCCTCGCCACCATCGGCGCCGCCACCCTCGCGGGGCCTCGGCTCCTGGAGGGGATGGCCCCCCGCCGGCCGCGCCCCACCGCGTCGCAACTCCTCTGGCAGCGCGACGAGCTGGCGATGTTCCTGCACTTCGGGATCAACACCTTCACCGACCGCGAGTGGGGGGATGGGCGCGAGGATCCCGCGCTCTTCAATCCCACCGCGCTGGACGTGGGCCAGTGGGCGCGGGTCGCGCGGGAGACCGGCTTCAAGGCGATGATCCTCACCGCCAAGCATCACGACGGCTTCTGTCTCTGGCCCACCTGCACCACGCGGCACTCGGTGGCGTCGAGTCCCTGGAAGGAGGGCAAGGGCGACTTGGTCCGCGAGTTCGTCGACGCGTGCCGGGCCGAGGGGTTACGGGTGGGGCTCTACTGTTCGCCCTGGGATCGGAACCATCCCGCGTACGGCGACTCCCCGCGCTACCGCGACGTGTACGCGGTGCAGCTCACCGAGTTGCTCACCGATTACGGTGAGATCCACGAGGTCTGGTTCGACGGCGCCAATGGCGAGGGGCCCAACGGGAAGCGGCAGGAGTACGATTGGCCGAGCACCTGGAAGCTCGTGCGGAAGCTCCAGCCCAAGGCGGTGATCTTCTCCGATGCGGGGCCCGATGTGCGGTGGATCGGGAACGAGCGTGGGGTGGCGGGGGAGACCAATTGGTCCACGGTCGATCCGACGATCGTCCCTGTGCCAGGGCTGAGTGGGGACGAGGTGATGCGCTCGCTCACCGAGGGGGACCGTGGGGGGAGCGTCTGGCGTCCGGGGGAGACCGATGTCTCGATCCGTCCGGGGTGGTTCTACCACGCGAAGGAGGACGCGCGGGTGCGGACGCCGGCGGACCTGGTGGACCTCTACTTCACCTCGGTGGGGCGGAACTCCAAGCTCTTATTGAATGTGCCGCCGACGCCGGCGGGGGTGTTGCACCCGAGCGATGTGGCGAGTCTCCGCGGGATGCGGGCGCAGTTGGATGCGATGTTCGCGGAGGATCTGGCGCGAGGGGCGCGGACCCGGTGGCGGGTGACGGGTCGGAGGACGGCCGAGTTGGAGGTGACGTTCACTGCGCCGGTGGAAGTGGGGATCATCGATCTACGGGAGCCGATCGAGTATGGACAGTCGGTGGCGAAGTACCGGGTAGAGGGGAGGACGGAGACGGGGTGGGAGCTGTTAGCGCGGGGGACGACGATTGGGTACCGGAGGTTGGTGCGGGTGGAGGCCCGGAAGGTCGATGCGTTACTGGTCGTTATAGAGGATGCGAACGGTGGGGCAAAAAAGCTTGATGTCCGATACTACAAAGCATCCAGTGGCGATAATTAGGCGATGAAGCCGACGGTGAGACTTGAAAACGGCAGCTCAAGCCGAATTGCGTGCCAGTGAATTTGGAGCGTGAAGATGATGGGTATATACAAAATGCAAGCGCCGCATCGGTGCGCTGCTGGGGGTCGAC